>JAGMZX010000045.1:12573-40075 GCA_018005585.1 Candidatus Hydrogenedentota bacterium
GCACCGCGTTCGGCCACAGGTTGATCGGGAACTCCGCCTTGACGCGCAGCAGATCACACCACTTCAGGGACCAGTAGTCCGCGAATTCCTGCCGCTCCAGGAGCATGTCGATAAGCTTGGCGCGCTTATCGGGGCTTTGGTCTTGCAGAAACTTGAGTGCTTCCCTGGGCTCGGGCAGGGTGCCGATGACATCCAGAAATACCCGCCGGACAAAGACCTGGTCGGAGCACAAGTCTGCGGGCGTGATGCCCCGCGCTTGCAGTCCGGCCAGCACGTAGTCATCTATAGGGTTTGCCGGCGTGAATTCGCCTTCGATTTCAAATGGCCGCACAAGTTCGCGATCCGCGCCCGCCGCGCCAAGCACGGAGAGTATCATCGCAACCGCCGGCAGCAGACTTTTCATGACAGCCCTCGACCGCCTCATGCCAACGGTCCGGTCGTCTCAAAGGGAGGACCTGGACCCGAATGGAGCCACCGCGCTTAAACACCATTCAGACAGCAGCGGTTCCCGGACCGCTGATTCCCGCCCGCACGGAAGACGTCGGGCGGGCGCGGAAGCTACTGAAATTCAACCACGGCCACCTCATAAGTCCGAAATTCGGAGACAACGAAAGAAACCCGTCCGTCCGCTTCCCGGAATTCCAGGTTGCGGTCTTCGTCATGTTCCGGGCTGGCCAGACGTATGCCCGCAACCGTGCGCCCTTCCGGAAGCCCCAGGTCCACGCGAACATCGCGCACCGGTTCCTCCAGCCGATAGTTGACCAGCTGCAGCAGGCGTCGCCCCGGTTGTTCCGTCAGTTCCGCACACACGCCCGGCGCGGGGTCTGCGGCTACCTGCATGGCGAGATGCCCGCCGCATGCGGCGCGCAACGCGTCGGTCACGCTGTCTGCCGGGCCAATGTGCAGCACGCGTTCTGACGGCAGGTCATCGAAGGCCGCGTCTTGCCGCGATTCCATCCACTCGTTGTGCGTGGCCGCATCGCCCACAATCAGCAGCGCGCCCCCACTCTGGACATAGCCGCGAATCTGCCCGATATGCCGGTCAGCCAGGGCAACGCACCCGGCCAGTACCAGTACACGGTACTTGCTCAAGTCTCCAAGCTGGTGCTCGTGGATAATCTGGAACGCGGCGGGATATTCGATGAGCGTCCGTTCGACACGCGCCGTGAGGTCCGCGACCTCAGGCGGCGTGAATGCGTGCGAAGGATAGCTGCGCAGCACCGCCGCATCTGCAACGACGGCCGCATCGCGGAGCAGGTCGCGCCTCGCGTGAAAGAAGCGGACGAAATCCGCCGTGGCCGGGTCCAGCGGCTCGGACATGCCCGGCGCCTTCACGATGTCGCCGTACTCGAACCAGCACATACAGCCCAGGCAATCGAGGTTGAACGCCATCGACTCGGCCATTTCGAGCGGAGACGTCGTGTACGTGAAGGCCATATTGTTCAAGGCCCGCGCAATCTTGTACGTCTGAACACGCGTGTGCAAGCGGCCATCCGCGAATCCGATCCGGCGCGACTCGTCCCAGAACGCCTCGCCGCCCTGAAGCAGGCGTCCGTGGTCCAGCAGCGCATTCACCCGGTCCCCCACGCCGCCCGGATTGCACTCGATAAGGATATCCGGCCGTAGCGACCGCGCATACCGGTTGAGTTCAAGATAGGAATCCGCCAGCGATTGCGCGTGGAAATCAAGCCATGCGCGGCGCTGAAACGTATCGGGAGGCCCCGTCATCGCGGGTTGAACCGTCACAACATCTGAAATGCCCCCTTGCATCAGCTCTTGAGCGCCAAAATTGCCCTGGAGATACGCGCGAAAGCGCGCAACCGAATTCGCATCCGTCCCGGGGCCCTCATGGTAATTGTCGAAATGCAGAAGGTCCGCCTTGACCTCTTCGACGGCAAAACGAACCAGTCCGTGATAGAACGTCCGCGCATCGGGATGATTTCGGTCCCAGTAGTAGCGGTATCGCGCCCTGCCGTACGTGCGCATCTCTCCCGCCGCGTCGCGCAATATCCATGCCTCCGCGTCAGGCCGTTCCTTGAAAAACAACTCCCAAAGGAACGCACCGCTGAAGTTGTAAACGCCCACGCGCAGTCCCGCGTCATGACACAGACTCGCAAAACGCACTGCGTCTTGCATGCTCTCCCCTTCCGCATCAAGCCCGGCCCCCTTGTAGCAGTGCATCATGACGAAGTTCACGCCCAGCGCCTTCAGTTGTGCAACCATCTCGGGACTGTGCTCGTGCGCGTATGCCTCGCGTTGCTCCACAGCCGGCGCATATCCCTCCGCCCCGTCCCGGCGAACGCGGAACAGGAGGGGTTCCCAGCTTCCCGCCATCACGATGCCTTCCCGCGCCACCCAGTCCGGGCGTTGAGCAGGCGGCAGCATGTCGGCCTTGACATATGAATTAACACATATAATGCTTATAACAGATACAAATATACGAATAAACATATGTGCTTCGTCCTCCGCACGCCTTTTCCGCTACGGCGAAGTCCGGGCCCGGCTCAAGCGCTCGCACAGGCGAAACTGGACCCCTTCGATACGCACTTCCGTGTCGCCGCTCTTCGGAATACGCAATGTGAGCAGGCCGTTGCTGTCGTCATAGCACCACGCGCCGCGGCTTTCCTCCGGTAACGGGTCGGCGTGCTCCACGACCGCACCGTCCAACAACACGGTGCCGGGCCGCGATACATTCGCGATGACTACCGTTCCTTCTTCGCCCAGGGGATACCGAATCTGGAAACGGATAGTCCCGGCCGACCACGCCGCATCGTGCACGCTGCCCACGGCGGTGATAGGGGTGCGTTCCCGCCCACTGCCCAGAATGACCGTCTCCGGCGCCTCGCCGCGGCCGAGCAGCTTGGCGACGCATCGCAGGATTTGCCGCGGCGAAAACACCCAAGCCGACTTGTCGCCCTCAATGGCCCCGACCGAATCGGGCCACAACGCGACATCTTCGCCCTCCGCAGCCTGTTGCTGAATGGCGCTGTGAATGATGAGCATCGCGATGCGTTTCCAGGGGTAACTGTTGTCATGTTCGGCGAGGTCGAGCAGCGCTTCCGCGAGGCACAGCCCGTTCCATTGCACGGGTCTGCCAAACCACGAGTATTTCATCAGCGATGCGCCAAGCACAGGAATGCTCGCGCCGAGCAGAAACGGCTGTTCCGGGTCTTCCCAGAAGTAAAGGAACGGCAAGCCGCGCCGTGCCCAGTACACGGCGCAATCGAGCCACATCGCGTCGCCTGTAAAGGCGTACGCTTCGAGATACGCCTGGGCCGCCTGCGCCGCCGCCAGCACATCCGGGCTGTGAAATGGCACCTCCCAAACCTGCGCCGCCCGCGGCACCCGTTCCGTGGCCATGTATTCGAGCGCTGTGCGCACGGATTCGAAGGCGGCCCAGTCGCCGGCAATTCGCGCGTAACGCAACACCTGCATCGTCCGCTCGGCACAGGTGCCCACGGCTACGGCGTTGTCAGGGCCAAGCATGTGATAGTCGAACCCCTTGAAGATACCTTGGTCTTCATGGTCGGCATCGAAGAACCACAGGCCTGCTTCATTCCGGTCTTCGAGCAGCCCCGCCACGTACGCGCTGCCGGACGCGCCGAAATCGCCGCCCGGGGGCCGAAGTGCATCGATGCGCGGCGGCGTTCCAAGTAACGCGGCTACTTCCCGGGCGCGCGCGGCGCACGCTTCGCGTACGTCTTGCTCGGGGCTGATCACGGCGCCCAAAAGCAGGTCGGCGGCAAATTCCGGGGGACGCGCAAGATAAGAAAGCTGCTTCGGGCCGTTCTTCGTAAACCACCACTGTTGCGTCTCCGCATCCCAGAGCGATTCCAGGTATGCGCGCATGCTAAACGCAACTTCTTCTTCGTAACTGCCCCGCGGCAAGGGCGAAGGCTCGGGGATACCGTACACGCCGAACCATGCGTCCATTGCCGCGAGCGCGTCGCGCGCCGCGCCATCCACCAGGATGCTGCACGACAGTCGTAGCGTGTGTCCTGCCTTGAGCGGATACGGCCGCGCCGCTTCGCGCGTGTTCACGTCGCAAAATTCAGGCACGGAAGGCAATTGCAGGCCCATCAAGTGCGCGCGCTGGCCGTTGAACCGGTCAGGGGACGCAAAAACGGCAGCAGGCCGGTCCCGTTGTCCGTCCCACGTTTCGCGCGCATTCCAGAGCAGGCCCAGAACGCCGTTCGGGGCGTGCGCGCCCATCGCCGGAATCGTGATCATGTTCGGATGAGGCACATATCGCACCTGATGCGCGTGACCTTCCTCGATGTCGGCCGAGCTTGAAGAAACCTCGCCGCCGACCAGCCATTCGAGCCCCGGGAACACGGCCTCATCGCGTTCCAGCGCGTAGACCATCGGGCCGTCAAAACGCAGCAGTTCCCGGCCGGCGCTCGCGGCAAGGTCGCAGGCCGCCCGTACCATCCGCGCATCGTCCGACAACTCGAAAGTGAGCTTCGCCTGCCACGCTACTTCGTCTGCGTCCGTATATGCCCACGTGAAGATCAGCGACGCCGTGTTTTTGCTGGACGCTTCCGGCGGTTCTTTGACCGAGACTGGCACTTCCTGGTGCCCACCGCTTGCATCGCGAAACACCAGCGTGCTCAAGCGCGGCATCCAGCCAAGGACGCTCAGGTCCGTACCCCCTTTCGCCAGAAACCGCACCGGGCCAAACCCGTCTTGCGTCCGGTAAAACTCGCAGCGCACGTGCCGGTTTTCCAGCACGGCGCCCTTGCGCGAAGCCGCCGCGCGCGCTTCCCGCGATGGCGCCGCCATGTCAAATGGCAACGCAACCACCTGCGACGCAGGCCCAAGTTTCACCGGCTCGACATGCTGCGCGGTCACCTCGCAGTCCCGCAGGCTGCTCTCTTCGCTCTCGACGCTGAACGTAGTCTGCGCGCCGGGCGCAAGGTCGGGCCGCAATATTTCAATGGCGCCGGAGGGAAACACGAAGCGGACTTGCGGGCTCGCCGCAATGGCGTGCCCCGTATTGCGCACGGTACAGGCGAAAACGCCTTTGTCGCCTTGCATCCGCACCGGAGACTCCGGGCCGTAGCGCTCGACCAGCATCTCGGGCGCGAGCGTAACCGGTGTAGCGGCCTGCTCCCCGCCTGCCGTGGCCTCAATCTTCAGCGTCACGGCCTGGTCGCGTCTGCCCGTGACCCGCCACGACATCTTGTGCCCGGCATCAGGCGGTAATGCCTCAAGCACCGTTTCAGCCGGTTCAATCTGCAAGGCGTCCCCGGCAATCACGCGGACGGTGGCGCCGTCCGTCGGCGCATCGCCCCGATTCGACACCCGGGCGAAGAGCGTGCCGCATTCGCCCGGCGTGTCCGCACATTCCTCGAAACGCGCACCGTCCACGCACAGCAAGGGCCCCACGGTTTCCACGTAGGCTATATCGTCAAGCAGCATCTCACCCGCGCCGCCAAGAATACGCGCCGCGAAATGCACCCACTTTACGTCCGGCGCATCCGAATAGTCGTACTTCAAGCGTCCCCGATGCCATGCGCCGTCACCCACGTGCTCCAGCGGCACGACGAACTCCGCCCTGCGCGGTCCGGTCTCTCTGCCTGTCGCATCCATGGGAATGACCATGACGTACAGGTTGCCGTTCGTGGCCGAAACGGCCTTGTACCAGAACTCCATCCCTCCCTTGACGCAGTCAAGCATTGCGCCCTGCTCGCCGCCATGCGGCTGCCATTTCCGGTTGAGCCCGGTCTCCGGCAACGGATCGTTCTCGGGCCGCACAAGGCGCAAGGCGCGCCGCCCCGCGTGCGCATCCGTATTGATGACCTCGCCCCGGTTGAGAATCTCCCAGTCTATGGCGCGGCCGTCGGCCGCCAAAGCCTCGAAAGACCCATTCGTGCAGGGATTGGCCGCCCCCTGAGCCGCGGCAAGCAACACCACGAAGAGATCGAACATGAAAAGACCTCCCGCGCACTGCGCATGTATGCTAATGGTAATAGGCCCGTCGCCAAGGCGCAAGAGACCATACTGCCGCGTAGCATCAGGGTTCGCGAACCACCCTGGTCATCTCGATATCGCGGTAGGCAAGAATGCCTTTGCCGCGCAGCCGGTCCAGAAACAGCCCGGGGTCGAGACAACCCTCGGGCGCGTATACCCCGCCACTGTCAACGCATACTTCACTGCGGCCAAGCATCAGCGCGCCGATGGAAAGGGAAATGCCCGTGGCCTCCCGCATTCTTCCGGCGCCGCAGAGCATTTCATGAACCTCGCGCCCATCTTTCTCCCCATATACGTCCACCCGCACTGCCCCCTCCGCCGATCCCTGGCCCGGCAAGAAACGCTCTATTTTCCCCAGAATGCGGCTCACGATATCCAGCATTCGCGCATGCGTGAATATGCCTGCACGGCAAGGCCATACGAACAACCTGGCCCCGCGGCCATAGCCCATGAAGAAACGAACCTCTTCCAGGTCAGGGAGGAACCGGTGAAGCGTCACCGGCTCCGTGTGGCCCATGTTCCACACGCGGACGAGTCCGAACCGGGGAAAGGGGACACGCAGGCTGCGGCTGCACGCTCGAAGCATCTCCGTCCGGCCAGCCGTGAACCCGGCCACTTTTCCGGACATGGTATAGAGCACATGACGGATGACCGCCTCGCCTCCCCCGTTCAGCGGCGCATAAACAAAGACATCCGCGCGCCGGACCACGCTCATGTCGCGCGCAAGATAGCTCACGCTCATATTCGTTATGCCCGGGCTGGTCCCGAGTCCCGTGAGAATGATACAGCCTTTCTCGCGAGCGGGCTGGTCGTAGTCGTCGAGCACCCGCACGGCGGCGGACCAATCGTCGCAGACGCTCGCATAGGGAACGCCCGCGTCCACCGCGGCCCGGACCAGTCTGGGTTCGTATTCATAGAACGGCCCGAGCGCGGAAGCGGCGACGTCATGACCACGCATGGCCGACACGAGCGCCTCATGGTCTCGGGCATCGACTTCTCTCACATCCACAAGCGCGCCACGGCCCGCAAGCTTGTCCGCGATTCGCCGCGCGGTCAATACCGCGCGGTCGGCGATGGTGACCTTTTCCACGCCTTCGCTCAGCGCCAGGTCTTCAACGGCACGGCTCCCCATGTCCCCCGCGCCGCCAAATACAATGATCTTCATGGCGTCTACCCTCGCCCGCGATTGGCATCCGCGGCGCATCCTTGCAGGACTTGGCCGCTTTCCGCAACGCTGCATATTAACTCCGTTCCGCTATGAGGTAAACCACCTGACCGTTTGATTTCCAGTAATTCAGCTGGCGGGTTAGGAAAAGCGTGAATTCAGATTGCATCCGTTCCGTATCGAGACCTATATTCAGCAGGTGCGGGCGGGGAATCCCGACGAACTGAAGAAAGGGTGGAAACCGTGAAGATTAGTGCTGCATTCTTGTGCACCTGCATTGTGTTGTTCGCCAAATGCGCTGCCGCCGAGGAAGCATCCGCGAATACGCGTGTGGATTTCTCCTATGCGTTCGCGACGCCGCACCGGCTCACCGTTGCCCTGCCCGACAACAGCAACAAGACGCTGCTTGACGTCGAGCCGGGCGCCGTGCGCATGTCGTGGTCTTATCAGAACCTCATGGACTTGCCGTTTTCCGCATATGTCACACCGCCCGCCAATTGGGCGGTCAAGTTGACGCCGCAACTCGACGGCCAGCCCTTCGCCGGCAGTGCGTGGACGCGCGTGGACGGTTTTCTGCCCGCATTGCGCAACACCTGCGAATCCACGGCGGGACGCATGACCCTCGAGATCGCGGGCGGGCCCGAGGCGGCGCTTGTGCGCGTTGCAATGGAGAACCCAGGCACGCAAGAAGCAAGATTTGCGCTCGTATGCGAATCCCAGCGCGGCTTCTTCGGCTACAATCCTTCCTTTGTGGACCCCGTGCGACCGAATGACTGCCTGCTCGCGGGCTGGGGCGAACGCGCCGACCGGATCATCGTCTTCTGTCCCGGGGCGGACGACCTGCCGCTGCGCGGCGCCACAACGCTCTGTCCCGAATGGACCGTTGCGCCCGGCGAAACGCGCGTGGGGTGGCTGATCCGGCCCTATGCCGCCTACGCGGCGGACTTGCCCGCCTTGCGCGCCCGGAACTGGGAGGAGGACTTCATCGCGGCGAAGGAAGCGTGGCATGAGCTGATCGGCCGGGCCGCGCGCATCCACGTGCCCGATTCAGAGGTCGAACGGGCATTCCTGGCCTGTCTCGCCGATTGCTTCATCATGCGCGAGCCGGTGCCCGGCGGGCGCATCGCGGGCACTCCGGGCACCGACGGCTACCGCGCCGCAAGCCCGTGCGAGACGGCGATCATCGCCATCGTACTCGACCAGCTTGGCCTGCACGAGGAATCGGACAAGGGTTACAGCGTCTTCTTCGAGTCGCAGGGCGACGACGGCGACTGGGCCGACCCGCGGGGCTGGGCGCATCTCATGTGGCTCACGGCGGGTTTCAAGTCGTGGGCGGCTATTGAGCATTACAGACACACGCGCGACCGCGCGTACCTGGAACGCGTCTACCCGCGCATGCTGGCCAGTTCCCGTTTCCATGAGCGCGAACGCGCGCGCACGCGCGTGCTTGACAACGGCGAAAAGCCGCTCACGTATGGGCTTATGCCGCCGGGCATGGGCGACTGCGGCCTCAAGGACGGCGACAACCTCTACGGGGTGTTCCTACCGCACAATTTCTGGGCCGTGTACGCCGATGAGGTGACGCTGGAATCCGCGCGGATACTGGGCCGCACGGATGATATCCCCAAATTGGAGCGTATCCGCACAACCGCGCGCGATGACCTGCTGGCCACGCTGGACCGCGGCGCGATCCAGGAAGACGGCTACCGCTGGATACCGGGCGTCGCCGGGAAGACCTGCGGCAGCCGCTGGGGCGCGCTTAACGTACTCACGCCCTGCGCCATCCTGCCGCCCGACCACGAACTCGTCTCGGGAACCATCCGCAATCTCGAATCGAAAATGAGCCCCGGCGGCCTGCCGCTGAACACCGGCTGGATGCCCGACGGACTCTGGGTGGCCATCGCGCTGGACAATCTCGCCGAGGCGCACCTCGTCCGCAACGAAGGCGACGCGGCCGCGGCACTGTTCTACGCGACGCTGAACCACGGCACGCCCCTGTTCACCTGGTGCGAAGAACGTGGTCCACTCCCCGGCGCAGCAGAAACCGCTGGCGACCGCCAGCACCTGTGGACGCCCGTCGCGGTCGTGCGCGCCCTGCGCGACATGCTCGTCATGGAAGACGGCGACGTCCTGCACCTTGCGCGCGGCATTGATCGCGAATGGCTCGCCTCGGGCGAACCGGTGGGCGTTGATGGGGCCTCGACGCATTTCGGCGGGGTCTCGTATTCGCTGCGTCTGGACAAGGCTGCGCACGCCATTACCGGAAAACTGGCCTTCGCGGGCGATGGGCCGCCGTCAGCCATGGTGCATCTGCGCATCCCGGGGAGTCTCACCGTCAAGAGCGTATCCGGCGACGGTTCGCCCGAGCTGACCCCGGATGGCGCCGCCATCCAGTGGAAACAGCCCAAGGGCACAGTTCAATTCACCGCGGCACTGCACTGAATCCTGGCTTCCCAAGAGACTACCGCGCAATAGCACTCACGTTTTCACCGGTTCTTGTTATCACTGCGCTTCTTGATGTAACGGTTCCTCATGCTCCAGAATGCGCCCAACAATGAAACGGGAGCGACGTGATGATCCGTGCGGTTTCGTGCGCCATGGGCATTCTTTGTGTAAGCAGCGCTTGGGCGCAGGATTCCGCATCGGTACTCTCCTTGGCGGGCGAGTGGCGGTTCCAACTCGACCCCGAGAGCAAGGGCATCGTGGGCAAGTGGCAGGACGCCGCGCTCCCCGGCGCGGTGCGGCTGCCGGGTTCGCTGAACGAGCAGGGCATCGGCCGCGCGACCACGGAGGCGCGCGTCGACATCCTCAGTCCGCTCTACGAATACGTGGGCGCGGCGTGGTATCAGCGCGACATCGAAATACCCGAGGCATGGGCCAGCAAGCGCATTACGCTCTTCCTCGAACGGTGCCACTGGGAATCGCAGGCGTGGGTCGACGGCAAGCGTGCGGGCATGCAGGACAGCCTCTGCGCGCCGCATGAGTACGACCTGAGCAACCTATTCACGCCCGGGACGCACCGTATCACGCTGCGCATCGATAACGGGGTCAAGTACGAGGTCGGGCTGCGAGCGCATTCGATTACCGAGCACACGCAGACGAACTGGAACGGCGTCATAGGACGGATCGAACTGCGCGCCACGGACCCGGTCTGGGTCGCGTCCGTGAAGACGTATCCGGACATCTCCGGCAAGTCCGTGCGCATTCACGTGGCCGTGAACAATGCGACGGGCACGGCGGTCACCGGCCGCGTGACGGCGGGGGTTACGGAGAGGCAGGTCACCGCGGAGGTGGCGATTCGACCCGGCGGCACGAAAGAAATCGAGATGACGCTGCCGCTGGGCGCGGATGCGCCGTTGTGGGACGAGTTCTCCCCGGAGTTTTTTGAAATGCGCGTGACGCTCGACGCCGCTGCCGGGGATGCCACGTATCACGATGCAGCTACTGCCACGTTCGGCCTGCGCGAAATCAGCCGCAAGGGCGCACAACTGCTGTTCAACGGGCGTCCCGCGTTCCTGCGCGGCAATCTGGAATGTTGCATCTTCCCCATGACCGGATATCCCGCAATGGACACAGAAGCCTGGGCGCGCATGTTCCGCATCGCGCGCGAATACGGCCTGAACCACGTGCGCTTCCACTCATGGTGTCCGCCCGAGGCCGCCTTCATCGCCGCCGATGAGGCAGGCATCTCCCTGCACGTCGAGACGCCCATCTGGTCGGATCTTGGCAAGAACCCGGCCACGGATGCGTTCATCCACAGAGAGGGCGACCGTATTCTCGACACATACGGGAATCATCCGTCGTTCTGCATGCTCGCCGTCGGCAATGAGCCCAGCGGACCGAAAAAAGACGAGTTCCTCGCAACAATCGTCGCCTGCTGGCAAGAGAAAGACCCGCGGCGCCTGTATACGACCTGCGCGGGCTGGCCGGAACTGTCGGGCAGCGATTACCACGTCGTGCATCAGCGCGGACGCCTCCCCTACCGTCTCCACGGTGGGCCGCTCGCCCCGACGACCGCGTTCGACTACACCGAATGCCTCGCGGGCGCGGACGCGCCGGTCGTCGCGCACGAACTGGGCCAGTGGTGCGTCTATCCGAACTATGCGGAGATTCCCAAGTACACCGGCGCATTGCGCGGGCGCAATCTGGAGACCTTCCGCGCCTCGCTCGACGCGCACCGCATGCTCGACCAGGCGGACCCGTTCTCGAAGGCGTCCGGCGCGCTGCAGACGCTGCTCTGCAAGGCCGACATCGAGGCGGTGCTGCGCACGCCCGGCGCGGGCGGGTTCCAGTTGCTCTCGCTCCAGGATTTTCCGGGCCAGGGCTCGGCGCTGGTCGGTTTTCTCGATGCATTCTGGGATAACAAGGGATACGTCACGCCGGAGGCGTTCCGCGAGTTCTGCTCCGAATGCGTACCGCTGCTGCGTCTCGACAAATACGTCTGGACCACGGACGAGATCTTTCATGCCAGCGCGGAAATCGCCAACTTCGGGCGCGCCCCAATCACGGACATCACGCCCCAATGGCGCATTCATTACGCCGATGGCCGTGACTTCATTGCGGGCGCGCTTCCCACGCGCGCGATTCCAATTGGCAACGGCATTCCTCTGGGCGAGTTCGGGTGCAGCTTGGCGGACGTGGAAGCCCCCGCAAAACTGACCATCGTCGTCTCGCTGCCGGGCACGCCGCACAAGAACCACTGGAACCTGTGGGTTTACCCGGTGCCGCGACCCGCGCTCGACACGAGCGGCGTGCTCGTCGCGCGCGTGTTCGATGAAGAGGTGCGGCGCGCGCTCATGGACGGCGGCACGGTGCTGCTGTACCCGGAGCAACTGCCGCCGCGCACAGCCGTGAAGAGCGCGTTCGAGCCCATCTTCTGGAACACGCAGTGGTTCCCGGGCCAGCGCCGCCAGCTTGGCGTCCTGTGCGACCCGGCGCACCCGGCGTTCGCGTTCTTTCCGAACGATGGGCACACCGATTGGCAGTGGTGGGGCCTGTTGAACGGCAGCACGGTCATGAACCTCGACAGCCTGCCTGCGGCATTCCGGCCATTGGTGCAGGTCATCGACGACTGGAATACGAACCGTAAACTCGGCGCGGTGTTCGAGGCCGGTGTTGACGCAGGAAAACTGCTTGTTTGCTCGCTGGGCAGTCCCGGGACCGCGCCCGACGCGGCTGCCGCGTGGTTCCACGAAAGCCTGATGCGATACGCGCGGTCCGATGCGTTCAGACCGGCCAACACCCTTGCCATGGAGACAGTCAAAGTCCTGTTTGAGCCGCCCGAGTTCGCCGTCGTAAAGGTCGATAGCGAGATTTCCGGTTATGAGGGGATCAACGCCGCCGACGGCGACCCGAAAAGCATCTGGCACACGCCGTGGCAGCGCGGATTCCCCAAGTATCCGCACGAAATCCAGATCAAGTTCGCCAAGCCGCGCGTCATCGGCGGCCTGCGCCTCCTGCCGCGTCAGGATGTCGCAAACGGCTTCATCAGGGAGTACGAGCTCTACGTCGGCAACGACGGTGAAACCTGGGGCCGCCCGGCCGCGGCGGGGACCCTTGAGAACGGCCCCGAGAGCAAGGAAATCCGATTACACACGCCGGTCGAAGGCCAGTATCTGCGCTTCGTCGCATTATCCGGCCACGGCAATGACTGTTTTGCCGCTATCGCCGAATTGCAGCCTGTCTTCGCGGAATAACGCGTTATTCAATTGCGCCTGCAGGCAAGATTCCGCGCGCGGTTCGTTGTGCGTATGCCCGAATCTGCTATCATCTGCGCCGGGAGCCGACGCCTGTCAGTCTTCGGCCTGACCATGTACTCCCTTGCACCAAGTCCCCCTGTGACCCGGATATACCTGATGGACGCAGTACATGACTTCTTCTTCTGACACGCTGGACGACCGCACGTCCGGCGCAGCGTTCGGGCGTGACCTCACCACGGGCAGCGTCGCGCGGAATCTGCTGTTCTTCTCGGTGCCCATGCTGCTGGGCAACGCCATCCACACGGCCTACAGCATCATCAACACCGCATGGGTGGGCAACGGCCTTGGCGCGGAATCCATGGCGGCGATCACGGTCAGCTTCCCTATCGTGTTCGTGCTGATCGCGGTGGCGGGCGGCCTGACCCTGGCCACCAATATTCTGGTATCCCAGGCCTTCGGGGCCAAAAACCTCAGCCGCGTCCGTACCATAGCGCAGAACTCGTTCCTGCTCACCGCGATGGTGAGCGTTGTATGCCTCGTCGTGGGCCGCCTCACCGCGGCGTTGCTCGTGCGCGCGACCAATACGCCCGCGGATGTCGTGCCCATCGCTGTCTCCTATCTGCGCCTGTTCCTCTTCATCACGCCGTTCATGTTCGGCATCTTCCATCTGTCTTCCGTACTGCGCGGCGTGGGCGACTCGAAGACGCCCCTCTATTTCCAGGCCGCCTCGCTGCTGCTCACCGGCATTCTCGATCCCATACTGATGTTCGGCTGGCTGGGCGCGCCCCGGCTCGGTCTGAACGGCACCGCCGTCGCGACCATTATTGCCACTACCCTCGCATTCGTCACGCTTTCCGCGTACCTCCGCCGTATCGGCCATATCGCGGCGCCCGCGTGGGGCCGCTGGAAACTCGACGCGGCGCTGAGCCGGCTCACCCTCAAGATCGGCCTGCCGTCGATGCTGCAGCAAAGTTTCGTCGCCGTGGGCATCCTGCTGATTGTAGGTCTCGTCAACGGCTTCGGCGCGCATTGCGCCGCGGCCTACGGCGTCGGCATGCGCATCGACCAGCTTGCCTTCATGCCCGCCATGGCCATGGGCATGGCCGCCTCGACGCTCGCCGGGCAGAACATCGGCGCATTGCGCTTCAACCGCGTCGGCGCGGTGCTCCGCTGGGCTATTCTCATCGCGTTTCTGCTGACCTTGCCGGGCTCCATCGCGACGCTGGCTATTCCGCGGCATTTGATGGGCCTGTTCACACCCGACGCCGACGTGGTCGAAACAGGCGCGCATTATCTGCGTATCGCCGGGGTCAGCTACCTCTTCGTGGCCGTCATGTTCTCGACCAACGGCGTGATCAACGGGTCCGGGCACACCATTCCCACCACGATCTTCACACTCGTCGTCTTCTACGCCGTGCGCATTCCGCTCGCCGTGCTGCTCTCGCGGCGTCTCGGGCACGTCGAAGGCATCTGGTACGCCATTCTCGCCAGCTACACCATCGGCGTGACCATGGGCCTGATCTATTACCGCTCCGGACTCTGGAAGAAACCTGTTCACACGCGGCCGAGGCACGCGCCCCCTGAAACGCCCGCGGCCCCCGCCGGAGAGGAAGGCGCATAGCGCCCTCACCGGAGGCTATCCCAAAGCCCGCGTGACCAGCGAAAGCGCGCATCCGGTATGAAGACACCATTGAAAGAACCGGAGCGACTCTGCCTGCGTTTTGCAGGGGCGAGGCATGCCTTCCCCCTACAACAGGCATGAATCACGTTCTGGGATAGTCTCTACCCTTCGGGAAACGCGATGTATTCCGGCGCCACGCGCGCCGTGAGCCATATTCCATTCTCGGAACAGAAGAAGTCATGGCCTGCCGCATGCATCGCGCCCGCGTTCACGGCCAGCACCACGGGTTTGCCGTAGCGGCTGCCCACCTTGCGCGCTGTAACCGCGTCCAATGACAGGTGAACGTGATGCCTCCGCCTGGGAAGCAGCCCCTGTTCGCGGATCGCGTTTAGAAAGCGCGTGGCCGTGCCGTGATACAGCAGTTCCGGCGGCGTCCGCGGCGTAAGCCCGAGGTCAACCTGCACCGAATGCCCCTGATTCGCCCGGATGCGCGCTCCGTCCTCGCTCAGCGCAAAGCGCTGCTTGTCGTTGTCACGCACGACTGCGCACAATCGTTCTCTGGTCAGAGGCACGCCCTGCTGATTGGCCTTCTCGAGCAGGTCATCGACCGAAGTCCATCCGGCTTCATCCAGCGCAATGCCGATGCGCTCCGGTTTGTGCCGGAGCACATGGCTCAGGAACTTGCTGATTCTGACGAGGTCTTGAGACATGGCTTGTTCGTCGCTTGTCGTGAAAAACCACGCTGCCGCGGCCATTACTCGCTTTGTTCCACGGCAATAATCACGGCCTCCGTAAGATGCTTCTCGTCGAAAGGAATGCGCAACTCGATCCGGTGGTCTTCGAGAGACGCGGCACCGTCCTTGGCATATGGATTGTGCCGTTTCGCGGGCCAATGAACCGACGCTGAGCCCGGCAATTCAAAATGACAACCCGCATAGGCGAGTCCCCGGCCCAGTTCCGGGCCCGCCCAATCAAACGGGATCTCGCCCAGCACCGTCTCCTGTCCTCCGTCCGTCCTCAGCGATTCGCCCAAGTGCGGCAGCAACGTGAGATGCGCCGCCACAGGCAGTCCGGAATCGACCGTCGCGTCCAGTTGGATACCCAGGCGCTTCGCATCGAGCACGGCTACGCGTACCCGGCATTCCTCGGCCCCATGTTTCAGGTCAAGTCCCAACGCGGGCTCGAGAACGAGCGTCGCGCTGCCGGGCACGTGATACAACTCGCCTTTCGGCTCGAAATCCGGCGACGTATCCCCCGGCTCGTGCCGCAACAGCGACGGGTCGCCGACAGTGAACGTACTCCAAGCCGGCTGCAGCTTCGTGTTGCCGCCGCCAAGGATCAATCCGGCACGTTCATGATAGACGCTCAAGAGGTTCTGCCGGTCCTGCAGCCACCGGCTGTCCGGAACCGGGCTGCAGTACGCGGACACGCAAAGAAACCACGGGCCTTGACGCAGCGTCGCCGCGCGGGGCATGCCGCCTTCCGTCAGCACGAACGGCCCCGCCGTCTCCGCCTCGATGGCGACCGGGCCCTCGACGCCATAGAGAAGCAACGAGGCGATCAGGTCGGCGTCGAGCGCGTCCGTCTCGCGCCGCGACCATTGCCGTTGCAGATACGCGCGTCCCTCGGCAGTGAAGGTAAACCCCACGTTGCCCGCGTTCACGCCCGGCTCATAGGGGTTGCGCTCATCAATAGTCTCCACCCGCGCCCCGTTAGGATAGGTGAACCGCAGGTGGAACACCGCGGCGCGCTCCAGCGCCGCCAGCACTTCCGCGTCGTGCGATAGCGCGTAGTAGGTCCCGAGTGCGTCGGCGTACACGAAATTGTAGGCGACCACGGGCCCTTCGCCCTCGGACCAGTACCCGCCCTCGTGCTGTTCCGCGGCCACGCGGCGCAGGAATCCCTCCGCCTGGTCGCACCACTCGGGACGGTCAAGCGTCTTGCCAGCGATGTACAACCCCATCGCGTGATGCGATGGAATGTTGTGCACGCGCCCCAAGGCGCTTTTCGCAATCCTGCCGTACCCGAGCGCCAGCGCCTGCGCCCACTGCCCGCGCTGTTCCGCGGGCATGTCGTCCTCAATCAGCGCAAACGCACGCACCCACCGGGAATAGGTCCACGGCATATGAATCCGGCCCCACGTGCTGCCATCTTTCTTGCGGAATTCCCACCGGCCGTCCGCGTCGGCGTCGGCGATGAGCGCATCGCCCGCCTTCATGACCGCCTCGAGCAGCGCGGCGCTCTTGTAGTGGGGATTGTCCGCGCGCTCCAGCGCATACGCCACGGCCAAGGGGTACATCGGATGCTGGTCATTGACGACCCAGATGCCGCCGCCGAAATGGCCCGTGGCTGGGTCAAACGACTTCAGCAGCCTGGGAATCTGCTCGATGAGTTGACGCGCAAGGTTTTCCTTGTAGACCAGGTCTTCCGCAAGCAGCAATCGCGGAAAGAAGCAGACGGCCAGGGCCAGCACAAGCTTGTTCCTCACGGTCATCCTCCTTCTTGCGATGTCGAGGCGCGCGCCCGCGCTTGCCGCCGCGGTACCAGTGCGGTCAACCTGCGCTCCTCTCCTTCGCCGCAATATGTTTCGCCAGCATGTCCATATAGTCTGCGCCGTGCAGCGTCCTGGCCAGCGCGACATGGTCCGTATCGTCCGCGAGACCGTCGTCTTCCCGGTATTGCCCCAGGTAGTGATGAATGAGTTCATGCGCCAGCACGTGCGTGTAATACCACAAGGACATCGAGCCGGGCTTGGGCCAGGACACAACGACATGGTCCTGCCTGTCATGACACTCGGCGTCAAACAGCGCCAGCGAACGCAGAAAACCGGCGCTTGCCCCTTCCAATCGCCACACCTTGGGCAGCGAATAGAGAATGACTGCGCGTTCGTTGCGCCAATAGCATCCGAATGGTTCTCCAATACGGTCGCTTTTCCGGGGCCGCAGCTCGATCCGCTTCAAACCCGCGATATACAGAAACGGCAACATGTGCAGGACGTGCGTGATGTCCTCGCGGTCCAGCGGGTGGACATCCCCCGGCGCCGCCGCTTCTTCGTGGACCTCAGGATATCGCAGCACTGCCGGTGTTCCGGACGGGCCGCCTGACGCACGCGCCGTCATCAATGTAACCCTCCCGCCTGCGTTCGTGTGCAATCACGCCCTTATGAAAGCCGCAACGCCTCCCGCTTGGCCTCCGCGATGACCCGCGCTGCCTCGTGCCAGTCCTCGGCAGGCAGGGCACCGTCCGCCGCGGGCACAATCGACGCGATATGCTCGGGTGTCTTGATGCCGACAATCGCGCTGGTTACCGCCGGATGCGTCAGCAGCCAGCGAATCGAGAACTGCGCCACGGTGAGGTTGTGCTTCTCCGCGAGCGGGCGCAGCGCATCGAGCGCGTCGATCATGCAATGGAAGGACCGCCCCTGATATAGCGCAAGGTTTCTGCGGTCGTCGTCGAACTGCGTGTCGCGCGTATACTTGCCCGTCAACAGGCCCCGATGCAGCGAGGAATACGTGATCACGCCGATCCGTTCACGGAGGCAGAACGGCAGTTCCCGCGACTCGGCCTCACGGTCAATCATGTTGTAGAGGGGCTGGAGCGACGCGACGTCGACATAGCGCAAGTACAGCGCCATCTGCTCGACGTTCAGGTTGCTCACGCCGAAAAGGCGCACCTTGCCTTCCTGCTGCAACCGGCCCAGCGCCGCAGCCACCTCGTCCGGCCGCGTAAGAGGGTCCCAGGCATGGACCTGAAACAGGTCGATGTAATCCGTCTTCAGCCTGCGCAGGGCGTCTTCACATTCCTGGATAATGAACGCATACGAGGTATCGGGATGCCGCCGTGCCTTTTTGAAGGTCCAGTAGAATTTCGTAGCGAGCACGAAATGCTCCCGATTCCCAGAATCCTGGAAATAGCCGCCCAGCATCTCCTCCGCGTAGCCATCGCCGTATGCGCCCGCCGTATCGACGAAATTCACGCCCAGTTCTACGGCCTTGTCCAGCGCCTTGCGCCACGGTCCAATGGCAACCTCGCCCCAGAATCGCGGCGAGAGCTGCCAGCAGCCAAAACATATCCGCGAAACGGTCAGACCCGATTTTCCCAGTTGTGCATACTGCATAGCTGTATCTTCATCCTTGTTCCGTGTCTGGCGCGCCGCGCACTGCCGGAGTCTACAGCCGGCTCGCCGTCCGCGCGGGTATCCCCGCTCCATAGCCGGAGTATGGGACATGCCCGGGGCAAGGTCAAGCCGGTCCGCTGGCGCGGCGTGGAATCCGCCGCGTATGATAACGGCATGGCACGATTAGGGCCGCAACAAGGGGAAGACGCCCATGCACTTGCAGTGTGTTCTTATTGTCCTGACCACAGTCGCGCAGGCGCCGACCCCGGCCGTCAGCAGCCAGGAAGACGCGCAGGCTGCTTATGAACGGAAGTTCCTCGACCGGTTCCCGGCCGTGGACCCGCCGCTGCCGCTCGAGGAATACGCTTCGGCGGCCCGCTATGACGCGCTGTATCTGGGACGCGACCTGGACGATGCGCTCAGCACGGTCGATAATGACCAAGGCGGCCTGGCGTGGGGCCTCTCGTACCGTATGATCTCGCTCAATGGCATGTATCGCGCCACCCGTGACGTGAAGTACCTCGAAGCCAACCTGCGCTGCATCCGCGCCGTGATCGCCGCAACGGACGACAAGCGCGGCAAGCCGTTGTGGACGGGCCGGGTCGTGCCCGCTTGGGGTTGCGACAAGTATGCGGAACGGGGACGCGCCGTGTTCGCCGTGCATACGGGCATCATCGCGGCCCCCATCTTCGATTTTCTGTCGCTCGTCAAGGAACAAGTCCCCCTGCGCGAATCGCTGGGGCCGGAGACCGATGCAATCCGAGACGCCGCACGCCTCGCCCTCGCGGTGCACGACCGGCAATGGCGCGACGGACCCGGCGCGGAGGAGGGCCATTACATCGGTATGGAGCAGGAAGACGTGCTGGAGAACAAACCGCTTCCCGGCAACCGGGTCAGCGCCATGGGCTGGGCCTTGTGGCTGTCGTCAAAGCTCGACGGCGAACCCGTGCACCGCGCCCGGGCGCTCGCACTGGGCCATTACATCAAGAATCGATTCACCCCCGCGCCCGACGGCGCCTATTACTGGCCATACTGGCTTCCCGAGCTGCCCGTCACGGAACCGGCCCCGCGTTCGTCCGTACCAGGCGAGGATACGTCCCACGCGGGGTTGACCATCGCGCTCCCGCTCGCCCTAGGGCTTGATGGGCAGGTATTCACCGCCGAAGACATGACGCGCCTCGCAAACACCGTATTGCTCGGGTTCGCACACCGCAACGACGGAATCCTGTACGGCAGGATCACGGGCACCCCGGAACTTGGCCCGGACTACGTCGCGCTGCCGTCCCGCTGGCTGCCCTTGGCCCGTTTTGAACCCGCAGTCCGTTCGCGCATCCTCGATTTCTATCTGAAATACCAGGGAAAACCGGGCCCCCTGGATATTGCGGACCTCCTCCTCTGGGGATTGCCCGGGGACAGCCCCGTTCCGCAAGACAACCCCTGAAATCAGCGTGGAGAACTCGGGCGGGCTGCCACGCCCGCGCTTTGCCATGGCGTTGCGCGCGTTCTTGTGCTATAGTCGCTTCTCTCATGAAAAACCTCCATCAAATACGGGAAATCAGCACGCTTTCGTTCAACGAGCGCGTGCTGCAGGAGGCAGAGGACGCGCGCAACCCGCTGATGGAGCGGCTCCGCTTTCTGGGCATTTTCTCCTCGAACATGGACGAATTCTTCAAGGTTCGCGTCGCCAGCATTCACCGTCGCATCGAACTCGGCAAGAAAGGCATGGCCGAGGTTATCGAAGTCGTCAGCAGGAAGGCGCAAGAACTGGAGGAGCGGTTCCAGGCGGCCTATGCGGACATTACGGATGCGCTTTCGCGCGAAGGGGTTCGCATTCTGACCGAGGAAGACGTGGATGACCAGCCGCCGGAACTCGGCGCCTGGCTGCGCGAATACTTCAGCGATGAAGTGCTGCCGCACCTGGTCCCGATCATTCTTCGCAAGGGGATGCCCTTCCCCCAACTCACCGACGGCGCGTTGTATTTCGGCGTGAAGATGTGGGGGGAACATGTGCGCTACGCGATACTGGAAATCCCGCCGCAACTGGCGCGTTTTGTTCAATTGCCCAACGGCGACATCATGTACATCGACGATGTCATCCGCTACATGCTCCATGAGGTCTTCTATATCTTTCAGTACAGCCAGGTCGGCGCCTATGAATTCAAGATATCCCGCGACGCGGAACTGGACATCGACAATGACTTTTCGGAAGGCTACGTGCGCAAGATGGAGCGCGTGCTGCGCCAGCGCAAAGGCGGGCGGCCGGTGCGATTCGTGTACGACGCGTCGATCCCCAGCGGTCTCCGCGACATCCTCCTGCGCGAATTGAAGGCAGGCAAGGACGACACGCTGATAGCGGGCGGCCGTTACCACAACATGCGCGACCTCATGCGGTTCCCGAACCACCGCGCGGACCTGTCGTTCGAGGCGCAGGAGCCGGCCAAGCACCCGATTCTGTCCGACAACCGCACCCCCATGTTGGACATCATCGAACGGCAGGACCTCCTCGTGACCTATCCCTTTCAATCGTTCGACCACGTGGTGCGGCTCTTGCGCGAAGCCGCCATTGACCCCAACGTCACGGCTATCAAGATGACGCTCTACCGCGTGGCGCGCACCTCGCAGGTGGTGAATGCCCTGGTAAACGCGGCGCGCAACGGCAAGCAGGTTACCGTCTCGATCGAGCTTCTCGCCCGTTTCGACGAGGAAAACAACATCCGTATTTCCGAGCGCCTGCTCGAAGTGGGGGCCACCGTCCTTTACGGAGTGCCGCCCATGAAGGTGCATTCGAAACTCATGCTGATCGCGCGGAACGGCACGCTCTACGCCGGATTGTCAACGGGCAATTTCAACGAGACCACGGGCCATCTCTACGTGGACAGTTGCCTTTTCACCGCGGACAAACGCGTAACCGGGGAAGTGGCTCAGGTCTTCGGCTTTCTCGAACAGGCCTCGAAAATGCGCACCATTGCCGCGCCCAAGTTCAAGCATCTGCTGGTCTCACCCTTCAATACGCGCAAGTTATTCAAGAAATACGTGGCGCGCGAAAAGGCGAAAGGGAGCGATGGGTATATCTTCGTCAAGGCCAATCACCTGACAGACGACAAGGTCATCAACCTTCTGATGGACGCCGCGGACGCGGGAGTCCGCATGGACCTTGTAATCCGCACCACGTACGCCATGCTGCCCCACCCCAACATCCACGCGGTCAGCATCCTCGACCGGTATCTCGAACACCAGCGCGTATACATCTTCGGCAAGGGCGCGGACCGCGCCGTCTTCATGAGTTCCGCCGACCTCATGGAACGCAATCTGGACTGGCGCGTCGAGGTGGCCTTTCCGGTCTACGACAAGAAACTGAAGCGAGAGGTTTCCGGGGCCATGGCGATCCAAATCGCGGACTGCTTCAAGGCGCGCATCCTCGACGAAGTACAGTCCAATCACTACAAGTCCAATGGTCCAGACGGTATTCGGGCGCAATACGCCACCTATCAGTACTACCACAACCTCTACTAGGCCGCGTACGCGAAACGCGCGCCCGCCAACACGTAGCTTCAGGAAAGAGAACCCTGCCCGCGCAACGAGTCCAACGGACCAGGTACGAAGTACCCCATCTCAGTATTACGGGCGCGAATGGAGTGCGCAAGACCCTGTCCGCGGTAGCTTTTGCGAAGCCGGATGCTTGCGCTTTGTGCTTCTCCGAACTTGCTCCGCCACAGGGCCGGGCAACAAGCCGCCGCACATGAAACGGCGCCGATACGGCGCCGAACCAATAAAACAACCCGCTCAGAAGGTTCGGAAGCAGACTGCTTACGCGGTTCTCCCGCTGTTTATTGCTGTCCCGCTCGTTCCGTTTGTCCCTTGCGGCCTTCAATGTCCTTTCCGCCTTCCAGAGACAGCAAACGGGGCCGAACGCGTGCTGCGTCCGGCCCCGCAGGGGTCCGATTATTGGGCTTGGCCTACTGTTTCTTGCGCCGCAACGCGGATGCGCCCGCCAGCGCCGTCAGACCGGCCGCGAGGCCCAGTCCGAAGAGCGATACCGCAGGAACGCCCGGTTCGACTTCCAGTAACACCAAGTTCGACGTGCGGACATCGGTGCCGTCGTCGCGCACGATGACGTAGTACGAGCCAGCGGCATCCACTTGTATGTCCTCGAGCGTAAGTTCGGGATTGGTGGTCAGTTCCAGGAGCTGATCCGTATCTCCCTCTTCCTTGTACCACTCGTAGCGCAACGGCGGCATGCCGCCCGAGCACGCGGCGTGGAATGTGTAGGTATCGCCTTCCGTCACATTCACGACAGCCGCGCCCTCCTCGAGAATGGCCTGGCCCAGGTGCGGGAACACGTCGAGCCGCACGGGTGCCGTGCTGACCACACCAGGACGTGAGTCGCTCGCTTCGCAGTAGTACACGCCCGCGTTGCTGAACTGCACGTTGATGAGGTCCAGCGGCGCCGTGAACGGGTCTGCGTTGCTCGTGATCAGCGGACGCGCCGGCACGAAGCCGCTGCCGTCCTCGCGGTCCACCAGCCACTGGTAAGACCGCGTGCCGCGGCCGCCCGTAGTCGACATCGTGAAACGCTGCAGGATGTGATTCACATACACCCGCACGTCGCCTTCGGGCGTCTGGCACGGCAGGGACTCGAGTGGCGGCTCGCGGTCCACGCCGCACGTGAGCAAGGTGCCCAGGATGACCCGCACGCGATTCGACAGGACGGACCCGACGCCCGCGGCGGTCACCTCAACCTGATAGTAACCTTCGTCCGTCGCAATGGACGGGAAAATCACCAGGTCGCGTCTGTGTTCACCCGGCGGCGCCGCCTCAGTATAGCCAATGATGCGCCCGCCGTCACTGTCGAGGATCGGGTTCATCGGCACAGACTCATCCAGAGGCTGATAGAACCACTGGTAGATCATCGAGTTCTCGCAGGACGCCGTCACGGACAACTGGATACCCGTGCCCTGGTCAGTAATCACATCATCCGGCTGGTCCGTGATGACGGGAGGATTCCTGACCATCAGGTACGCTTGGTCCGACGTCGTCGAGCCGGGAGGCGTATTACTGTTCGTGACGACGACCCAGTAATAACCTTCCTGGCTCTCCTGGATGTTGTTCAGCACCAGCGCCGGGTCGGGCGAATCCGTTACCACCGCGACACCGTCGTGGTACCACGTGTACTTGAGCGGCTCGTAGGCCGTCAGCGCCACGACTTCGAAAGCCGGGTTCAGGCTCTGGCCGGGATTCACCACGCGGTCATCCGGCTGGTCGATAATGCCCGGGTCGGTTACCGTGAGCGTCACAACCTGCGACTCGACCACGTAGCCCGCGCCCGACACCTGACACCGGTAGTACCCCTCATCGCCGGCCGGGTGCGGACCCGACTGCGCGTTCGTGATGACCAGATTCGGGTCAATGGGCGACACGGACACATCGACCCAGCTCATGGGATCATCCGGGTCTTGCGTGACCTGCCACGTGTACGACGAGATCGTGCCGCTCGCCAGCAATTCGAACGTGGCCGTAAAGCCCATCGGCACGGTAATGTTCTCCGGCTGACGGATGATTTCGGGCGCGCGTTCCACGCCGAGGCGCGCATGGTTCGAGGTCACGCTGCCCGTCAGGTTCGACACCGTGCACTTGTAGTAGCCTTCGTGAATGATCGCGATGTCCGTAAAGAACAGCGACGCCGAAAGCTCATTCACCACGTAGTCGGTAAACGCCGGCGGCAGCGGCGGCAACGCGTTCGCTATCGAAACGAACGGGCCGGGCGTGCCGGGGCTCGCCTCCGGCGCGTAAAACCACTCATAGTTCAGCGCAAAGCCCACCGCGGCGACGTTGAACACGTGCGTCGCATGCGGGAACTTCAGCGCGTCTTGCGGATGCTGCACAATAACCGGCGCCGGATAGATGTCCAGCCGCGCGGGCTGGGACACGACGCTGTTCAACTCGCCGGTATCGTTCCAGATGCGCACCTGGTACGACCCCACCACCGTTGTCGGCGGCGGCAGCGCGATGTTCGTGAACTGCAGGGTGGACGTCGCGGAGCCCGATATGCCGTTGACCGGGCGCGGGTCGTCTACAACCGACTGCCAGACGTTGTTGATGTTCGTTTCCCACTGATACCGTACGGGCGACCCGCTGTTGTCTACAACCGTCACGCTCATCGACGGGCTGGCGCCCGGGAATTCCGCGATATCTTGCGGCTGCGTGATGATAATCGGCGTCTGCAGCAATCGCACCGTGGCGCCTGAGCGGACCGTGGTCGTCCAGATTTGGCCCGCTTCCAAGAGGCCGCTCGTGCCATTGATCTTGCGCGCCGTGCCGCCCGCCACCTGCAGGAACAGGTTATCAACGTTGCCGCCGCTATTGTTCAGCACGAAGATCTGCTCGTACTGGTCAAACACATTGTCGCCGCCCGTGATGCGCTGTCCGATGATGCCCAGAGAACCGTCACCCAGTTGGAAGTCGGGCGCATTCGCAGGGTCTTCAACGATAGTGCGCAAGTAGTAATCCGGGACCTTGGGGTCGCCGACGCGCACCAGGCCTTCCGTCCCTGACGGGTCGCCGATCGGGCCCGGGCCGGTCTTCAGGACCAGGTTGGGCAGGTGCGGGTGGTCAGGCCATGTGTCGAACACGGTCGTACCCTTGATCTCGGAGTTGGTCGTTCGAGCACTCACGATCGACGTCGGCTGCAGGGTTGCCGGCTGGTTCGTGAAATAGGCGGCATTGCTCATGTTCGAAATGAGCGTCAATTTGCCGTTCGCCTCGGCATCACTGCTCGGACGCCCGTTCAGTGCGCGGATCGTCATGTCACGCACCAGCATGACGGAACCGTGGAGCTTGACCATGCCGGGCGTGCCGTAGCCGCCGTTGCCGCCTTGGCCGCCCTGGCCGCCGAGTGCGCCCGTGCCGCCGTGACCGCCGTCACCGCCACGGCCACCAGCGCCGCCGTCGCCGCCTTCCGCGCAGCCGACCAGCGGAATGCAGAAATCATCGCCACTGCTGCCCGCGGCGCCCGCGGCGCCCAAGCCACCCTGACTAAACGCGCCAACGCCGCCGCTGCCCCCGCCGGGAAGCCCGGGGGAGATGGCGCCGGCTGAAATATCCACTGTCATGGCGGTAGTCACCTGCAGCAGCCCGCGGGCCGAGAGGATAACCGCGCCGCCGCCGTTGCCGCCTTTGCCGCCACCGCCGCCAGCGCCGCCCGAGCCACCGGAACTGCCAAGGCCGCCTTGCCCCCCGTTTCCGCCACGGCCACCAGCGCCACCGTTGAGGATGCCGCCGAGCAAGCCACGCCCGCCGCCGCCGCCGCCACCGCCGCCGCGGCCGCCGCCACCGCCGCCGCCTTGGCCGCCGCCCTGGGCGCCGCCGCCGCCGCCGCCGCCGCCGCCGCCGATACCGGCATAGACCTCAAGCGTATTCGGGGAAATCGTAAATACGCCAGAACTCCCCTGCACACCGTTGCCGCCGGATTCGCCCTGCGTCCCTGCGTACCCATCCTGACCGCGCCCACCGGCGCCACCGGGTTGACCGTTATCTCCGTCGATTCCTCCGGCGCACCCCGCGGATCCCCCGCCGCCGCCGCTCTGCGAACCCGTGCCGCCGCTGCCGCCTTGGCCCAAGTTGCGCCCGCCCACACCGCCGGAGCCACCCGCGGGTCCGGACGCCTGAATGTTGAATCCGGCGTAACCGGAAGAACCGCCCTGACCATCCGCTCCGGTGATACCCTGATTGCCAGGGGTGCCATTGCCGCCGAACTGGCCAGCGATGCCATTGTCGCCGCACTCGAAGATGCCGCCGCCACCGCCGCCCTGGCCGCCACCGCCAACACTACCTGCGCCGCCGCCGCCCAAGCCGCCCGCGCCGCCGGACGAACCCCCGCCGCCCGCGCCGCCCGCGCCGCCGCCGCCGCGGTTGACAACACCGCCGGATACATTGATATCCGCGCCAATATACATGTCCTGGTCCGCGGCAATGACGAGCGGTCGCGTACCCTGCACGGTCACGTTTACTCCTGCCGGTATCACCACGTTCTTGAAGCGAAATACCTGCACACCGCCCTGAACCTCGTTCGCGAAGGCAAAATCGTCCGATACGCCTCCCGAACCGATCATGGTGCCGGCGGTCGTGTTGAATGACAGGGAAGCCCCGGGGTTTGCCCAGAGATCGCCGTTTCCAGCGTTGCCTCGATAGTACTCCTGGGGCTGTGCGGATACGGCGCCGCACAGGACCAGCAACAACGCCGCCAGCGTGACCCCGAGCACCGCCGTACTCCCCGTCACCGGGACTAGCGCGTCACGTTTGTATGAATAAAGCCTTACCATTCTAAGTGTCCTCCAGCATGCAGCCTTGCGTAGGTGCCTCCTCAGGTCGACTACGGTTAGACCTCACTTACCCAATTTATGGTTAACAAATGGAATCCCTGCGACACACGCCGCATCCTTCCATTAACGTCAATTCTCCGCGCATTCTTGCGCAACCTTGTGCGTATCCCGGGGCTGGTCTCCCCCTCCTCGCTGGACAAAGGAGAACAAAAACCGCTCCGCCCCCTCCTACTTCTATTATAATTAAAGCTGCTGTTTTGTCAAGCAACTATATTACTCATGCTTTTCATTGCCTTCGCCACCGCCCGTCCAGCGGGGATCTCTTTCGCAATGCAGACTGTCTCCTTTCTATGTTTCTTCCGCCGGACCCGGGGCATACCCGTCTTCGGTCAACACATCGCAGTGGTACGCCGAGCCGGGCGAATTGTAGAACTGTATCCACCGCAGCAGTTCAGACATGTCAATTGTCCAGAGCGGCTCCCCATAGTCGCTGTCGTGGCGCGGACAGTCCTGCGCGCCGGCCCCGGGCTGATACCCGTCTTCCCCGGCCGCATCGCAATGGTAGCCACCGCTGTTATAGAATTGAATCACGCGAAGGACCTCGCTGAG
>JAGMZX010000046.1:0-4588 GCA_018005585.1 Candidatus Hydrogenedentota bacterium
CTGTTCCGTCAGCAGGCTGTCGATGTGGTTTACGAGCCAGTCCCACGCCTCCGGGTTGCCCAGGTTCAGCAGGCCGCCATTCGCGCCGCCGAGAATCCATTCCGGGTGATTCTCCGTCAGCCAGGTGCCCGGCGCGACGCGCTCGGGCTCAAACCAGACGACAATCTTGACGCCCCGCTCATGTGCGTAGTCGCAGATGGGCCGCAGCCCGCCAGGAAACCGTTTCGTATCCACCTCCCATGTCCCCACGTGCGGCCAGCCATTCTCCTGCACGTACCAGCCCGCGTCCATCCACCAGTAGTCTATCCCGATCTTCTCCTCCAGATAGCGGTCGATGAACATCTTCTGCGCCGCGGTGTCCGCCTTGATCATTTCTTCGTAGGCTCGGGAACTGCATCCGAGCAATTGCGGCCGCGGGAGTGCGCCGCCCGGCTTCGGCATGCTGTGCGCCGTCATCCACCGCCGCCACAGGTTCTGCGCGCGGTACCGGTCGCCGTCGCGGAACTGGATCGCGATCAGCGGCGAGCGTACCTCTTCGCCCGGATGCAGAATAAAGCGCGTCTGCCCCTGTCCGGCGGTGATGCGCAGCGTATTCCCGGCGTCGCGCGCGAAGTCCGCCGCCCATTGGCCCGGCCAGCCCACCGCCACGAGCAGGCCGTCGTTGTGCGTGGACTCGATGCCGAAGTACGGCCAGACCTTGTTCGAGCCGCGCCCGCCCGACGGCGCGAGATGCAGCGTGCCACCCGCTTCCAGCTTCGTTTCGAGCGGGCCATAGTCATCCGCCTTGCAGTCGCTGCCGCGCGCGTGGTGCAACACGAACTCCCCGAGGTCGCCGCGAATCATCGCAATATCAAGCGCCTGTATCCCTTCAATAATCGGCGTGTCGGACGTGCCGGCGTTCCGGAAATAGAGCGTCCACTCGACCGTGGGAAAATCGTGGTACTGCACCGCCACGCATTGGACCTCAAGCCCGCTGTTCGGGTCCGTGTGCGTGATACTGTGGCGGGTCCGGTTTTCGTCGAGCACCGTCGATTCGCGCACTGTGTCCCAGCCGGAGAGCAGCGTGTTCGAAGGCTGGCCATCGTAAGTGAACGAATACGGCGGCGTGCCGCCGCCCAGACACACCGGTCCGCCCGCGAGCGGCAGGTCCGCCAGCCAGATTTCACTGCCGTCCTCCAGCGTCACGCGCGCGTCCGCCCAGTCCGCCTGATCGCACGAAATACCGTCGCCCCCGTCGTCGATTGCCAGCACAAACTCCCGCGCCCCGTCGAGATTCACCCCGACCGGTACGCCCGGCTCCGTCCCGCGCAGAAGCACCGAGCGGAAACGGTCCTGGTCATTCACGCGCACGGCAAATACGCAACTCCCCTGTCCGCCCGACGTGTGCTCATTCACGTCGATGCCCGCGACGGCGTGGAATGTCCTGCCTGGACCGGGCAGATGCACCACGATCACGCTCGGCGCATGACAGAAGAGCCCGCGCGTAAACGTCTCCTTGCCGACGTGCAGCGGCTTGCCGAAGCGCGCGTTCTTCTGCACGCGATCATGGTTCATGGCCACTTCAAGGCCGGGGTCGGGCAACCAGACCGTTTGTGCGCCGCCTAACGTCGACTCGAACCATTGCCGCGCCGTCACGAGTTCGTCCACGGACGGCTCGACGGCCGCCGCGAACCCCGATACGCCCAGCATAATTACGCCCAAGAAGAACAGACCGGCTCCCGCGCGCATGGTAATTCCTTTCGTTCCAACCGGCGCTGTTTCATCCGCCATTTGTGCGCCGTGGCGCAATCAGCCTACGCCCTCCGTCCGATGGGCCGCAACCTTTGGAATGCGTAGGGGAATGCACCAGTTCGCATGCGCCGCAGTCCCCGCCAATGCGGAAACTCGTGCCGTTCTCCAGCATGCCCCGGGTTCCGTGCCCCATGCTCGCTACCCCGTCAGGGGTTCGATAACGGGCCGCGTTCATATGGAGTTGATTTGTGATGACCTTGCCAGAAGGGATAGGCTCTGAGGTGTATGCGGGGCGCGAACGCTGCCCCGATCGTGGTGCCGCAAGGAAAAGGAGGGAAGGAATCATGTCATCGCGGTTTGTCTTGGCTTCGATCGCGGTACTTATGGCGTTTCCCGGCGCAAACGCCGCCGAAAACGTGCTCGTCGAGACGGACTCCTTCCGTTGGGAAATCGGCGCCGACGCCCGAAACCTGCACTTCATCGACAGGGCTTCCGGGACCGATTATCTCGCCGCGGAAGGCGCAACCCCCTTCTCGCGCGTGCAGAAAGGCGAACAGCGCATCGACGCAACACACGCAACCCTGGAAGGCGACCTTCTGCGTGTGCGTTATGGACAACCGGACCTGGAGGTGTCGTTCCACATTACGAGACTCCCCCGCTATTTCATCCTCGGTGTTGACAGTATCTCCGACGACAGCATCGACGAACTGACGCTGCTCGATGTGCCGCTTTCGCTCCCGGCGAAACTCGAGGACCCCTTTGCGGCGTGTACGCTCGCGCTGGACCTGCAGACGAATGTCCTGGAAATCCCCGGCCCCACCAAGCGTCTGCGCGCAGTGGCCTGCAAGCGCTTCGGCATTTCCGGGGCAGAGGCGGCCATCGTCGCCGCGCCAACCGCGGAACTGCGCGATGTGCTTAAGGAGGCGGTCGCCTCGGCGCCGGAGTTGCCGCATCACAAGGACCCCGCCTATCCGCCCGTCGGCGGTCCCTGGGCATTGGATGCACCCATCAACCGTGGCTCGTATCTCTTCGATTTCGGCGACCTTACGGAAGAGACCGTGGACAAGTGGGTCGAACTGGTCAAGAACCTCGGATTGAACCAGATCGATTTTCACACGGGTTCTTCGTTGCGCTTTGGCGATTGCGAGCCTAACCCGAAACTGTTCCCTCGCGGCCGCGCAAGCGTGAAGGCCGTGCTGGACCGTCTGCACGAGGCCGGCATCTCGGCCGGATTGCACACCTATGCCTTCTTCATTGCAAAGAATACACCGTACGTGACGCCCGTGCCTGACCCCCGTCTCGGCAAGGACGCCACGTTCACGCTGGCCGCGCCGCTCCGGGCGGAAGGAGACACGGTGACCGTCGCAGAGTCCACGGCGGACGTGTCCACGGCTACGGGCTTTTTCTTGCGCAATAGCGTAACGCTTCAGGTCGACAATGAGTTGATTACTTTCAGCGGCGCATCCAAGGAAGCGCCGTTCACGTTCTCCGGTTGTACGCGAGGAGCGCACGGAACAACGGCCGCACCCCATGAGGCCGGCGCTAACGTGTACAAGCTCAAAGAGTGTTTTGGCCTTTTCACGCCGGACGGAGATTCGACGCTGCTCGCTGAGATTGCCGCAAACGCGGCGGACACGTTCAATGAGTGCGGATTCGACATGATGTATCTGGATGCGCTTGACGGCGAAGACATTCTCGGGGGCAGGGAGTGGGCCTGGCATTACGGATCGAAATTCGTCTACGAGATCGCGAACCGGCTCAACAAGCCCGCGCTCTTCGAGATGAGCACGTTCCACCACCATCTCTGGTGCGTACGCGCGCGCATGGGCGCGTGGGACCACCCTTCGCGCTCGCACAAACGCTTTATCGACATACATTGCGCGGCGAACCAGAGCGGCGCGCTGAGTTACTTGCCCATGAACCTCGGCTGGTGGGCCGTCAAAACATGGCAGGACGGCACGGCCGCGGTATATTCCGAACCTACGTTCCCGGACGATATCGAATATCTCATGGGCAAGGCGCTCGGGCATAACATGGGCATTTCCCTCATGGGCGTGAACCCGAACAACATTGGAAACGTGCCTGCCTATCAGCGGCTCATGCCCATCTTCCGCAATTACGAGCGACTGCGCCACGAAGGCAGTTTTCCGGAACCCATTCTCGCGCAATTGCGCGAACCGGGCGCGGAATTCAAGCTCGAGTCCGGCCCCAATGACACATGGTGCTTGCGCCCCGCGCGCTACATCAAGCACAAGGTCGAGCGCATGGAACCGTGGAGCAACGCTTGGACCGTGGCCAACCCATTCGCCGCCCAACCGGTGCGCCTGCGCATCGAGGCGCTGATGTCCGCCGCGCCGTACGATGCGCCAGAGTCCGTTGTCGTCGAGGACTTTCAGACGCCGGAACCGCTCCCCTCGCGCGCGGCGGCAGAAAACGTTTCGGCGGCCTTGACAGCGGCTGCGGAAAACGCGCCGACAGGCGCGACTGCGGCCAAATTCGCCGCGACGAGCGCAAGAGACACGCGCGCCGGGTCGTGGGCGAAATTTTTGAAACCGTTTTCGCCCCCGCTCAACATCGGCAGCCAGCCCGCGTTCGGCCTGTGGGTCCACGGTGACGGGAATGGCGAACTCCTGAACGTGCAGGTGCTTAGTGCGGGCCACAGCGGCGCCGGCGGCATCGGCGACCACTATATCACCGTCGATTTCACCGGCTGGCGCTACTTCGACCTCGTCGAGTTCGAAGGCGGGCGCATCGAGGACTTCGCGTGGCCCTACGGCAACGCCTACGCCACCTACCGCGAGCATGTCGACTTCGGCGCGGTCGAATCGTTCTCGATTTGGTGTAACAACCTGCCGCC
>JAGMZX010000046.1:4688-38804 GCA_018005585.1 Candidatus Hydrogenedentota bacterium
AACGCGTGACGGTTCCGCGGCAACTCGGCGAGCGCCTGCATCGGATGGCGGTAGAAGTGGTCCACAACGTCCAGCAACGTCTGGCGCATCTCCGGAGTGCCTCCTGAGCCGCCGGGCTCCTGGCCCCAGATGAACCACATCAAGCTTGCGAACGATGGAACGGCCTCGTACGGATTTCGCACGCAACAGACTATCTTCGCGTCCGGAAACGTCTCGTTCAGGCTCTGGACCTTCGCGCTGAAAGACGGGTTCTTCGACAACAGCCGTTTTTCGGGCCCATGCACATATAGATGCCGCTGCACGCATCTCTTGTAGTACGCCATGATGCGCGCTCTGTCCTGTGGCGCGAGCATGTCGTCAAAGTACAGCAGATGCTTCAATTCGTCCACGAATGGAAACGCGAACATCATGAATGCGCTCACGAACCTGTGCACAAGCAGCCATTCATCTTCTTCCGGCTCGAACAAGCTGATATGGTGCATTCTCCGAAAACCGCCGAGCAGCCAGCCGTCGAACTTCACCAGGGCCTTTCGGCCCAATCCGCCCAGCGCCGCGTCCGCGCGCGCCAGCGCATACAAGAGCTTGCGCCCGATGATCGAAGGCGCCAACACAAGCTCCCAGAACTGAAAGGTCGTGAATTGCCCCGAGTCTTCTTTCAAGACACGATGCAGGAAGGTTGTACCGCTCCGCGGTATGCCTACCACGAATACGGGTTCCTTCACTTCGGTCTTCCGGTAAGCCGGGAAAAAGATCTCGTCCAGAAAAAGCGCCAGCGAATGCACCAGCCAGCCCAGGAACAGCGCAGGGATGAAGATGCCCTGAAGCAGGAACCGCTTGGGCGTCAGCGGGACCAGCCTGTCCTTGTTCGACGCTATCACCTTCCAAATCAAACGGAGATAAAGGGGCAAGCCAAACATGCCTTTTCCCTGCCAAGCACGATCCTCAAGAATTGTCGCGCAACTCCCCGGTTGGATTCCAGCCCGCGCTGCTCTTGCCGCATGCGGGGCGACCGCGGAGTCACTCTGCGTCCACGACCCGGATCGGGTTCGTAAGCACCCAAGGCGCCATACCAAGCGCGTAATTCTCGCCGGTCACCGTAATCTCGCCGGGAACGCGAAGGTCAGCCTGTATGCGGTACTTGCCGGGCGCCGTGACCGCGTATTCGAAGGTCTTGCCCTCGATGTCAACGACCTTCTTGCCGTTACGGAACAAAGTGAACCGGCAGGACAGCGGCGCCTCCGCCAGCAGCTTGAGATCGGGTGTTAGCGCAATCTGTTCGCCCATGGTCACCTGCTGGCCGTTGCCTTGAGCAACGTAGGCGAAGCCGCTAGCGTCCGCCAGCATGTTGAACGCGATGAAGGCGCGGCCCTCGCGCAGCGCGTCCAACAGCGCCGTCTCGGTGAGTTCCTTCGCCAGCAGATGCGTGTTGACGAAGCGAGCCGAGCGTTCATAGGGGTCTGCGTCTATACGAAACACCTGCTTATCCGGCTCCAGCGGCCCGAAAAACACGCGAAGCAGCAGTCGCGTGAAGATATTCAAGTCGAGTTCATACAGCTTGTCTTCCGGATCGTTGTGGCCAGTATCCAGCAGCAACAGCGTATCCCGCGCGGTGTAGACACCCCGCACGCCGACGTTCTGGTGGCAGTCGTTCGCGGCGATGGCGGTGATGTCCCGGTGCAGGCTCTGCTCGTCCCATTTCTGGACCAGCATCGCGAGGATCCACCAGTCGAACATGTGCCGCAGCGTCTGGTCGCCGTACGAGAACAGGTTGATCAGGAATTCCTTGACCAGCTCCGGCCGCGAGTGCTTCTCCATCAACTCGTCCAGAATGTCGGTATGGATGTTGTAAATCTCCATGCCGTCGATCTCGGGAATGTGAAATGGGCGGCCCGCCTCGACGTGCCCCAGGCATAACACGCCGCCGAGCGCCCGAATCTCCTTCGCCAACTCAGCGGGGTCGGCATCGTTGCGCAGTACAGCGTCCTCAGGCAACCCCCACGGCATGAACCCCTCCGTCATCTCGAAACCCTGCACGAAAAGGATACCGTCGTGCACGCCGCGCCAGCCCAACGAGTAGTCCGCCTTGCCGTCCACCACGTGGTCCGTAAGAAAGATGAATTGGCATTGCGCTTTGTGCAGTGCTTCGGCGATCTCCGGAAACTGCACTTCCGAGTCATGTGAGATATGCGAATGGCTGTGCATGACCCCCCGGTACTCGTTCCAGCCGGTCTTGAGCGACACTGGGGTACGTTGCGCAGCCAAGTCCTTCCATGCGGCCGCCTGTCTCGGAAACAGCCAGAAATGACGATATAGCTGCGGCGCAAACGCGCCCAGAAACGCACCGGCCAGCAGTACAACCGCACATAAGAACAATCGCAGACCCCAGCGGAAAAAACCTCTGACTATCCGCCGAATCCGTCCTTTGCGTTCCAAGACAAGTGCCTCCGGGTAATGGTCCGGCATCCCGATGGTAGCGCCGCGGCGCCTGCTTTCAGCGGCACGGAAGCCTTCCCGAACCGGGCCTGCCAAACTGCCTTTAGCCCGATTTCAACGCACACGCGCCGGCCTTATCCGCTTTTCGGGGCGCACGCCGCGCACTGCGAGGGAATCCAGCCATTCAGACATGCGCACATCTGTCCGGCACGACTGGCCCACATTGAACACTGGGCCTGGCCGCGCTGGCTGCAACCGGCACGCAGCTTGACCCGGCCCCGCCCAAAAGCGGCATTCTGCCTTGGGTTGTGGAAGGTTCAGCCTACGCTGGTGGGACTGCCGATGGAGAGGTCGCGGCGCGCCGTGGCAATACTGATGGTGAAGCCGGCCAGCACATCCAAAAGCGAAATAAGCATGAGCAGAATGAAAGGCGCGGTGCCGGCGCCGTCCACAACCAGCAACTCCACGAGGAATATGATGAACACGGACATGGACAACATGTGGTCAATAATGGTGGTCCGGGACACCCGCGTGGCCTTGAGTATCTCAAAGAAGAGCAGAAAGATGCCCAGCCCAACGAGCAAATCCGCTCCCCCAAGAGCAATAGGCGTTTCCTGCGCCAGGCGGGGGATCGAGATCAGCGTCGCGTTCTCCTGAAAATTGGCTCCGGCCATCATGGCCACATTGTAGATAACCAGGACAATGAACAGTAGCGGAAAATAGAGAACGTATTTCATGCTCGACTCCCCTGCTCCCAGCCCGCAGCCGGTGTCATCCGCACACCGTCCGCAAGAGGGACGCAGATGATGCTACCCCAATGAGGTTGTCTCACGATACCCGGAGCGCACGGAGCACAGTCCGCGCGCTCAAACCGCATTCCATCACGCTGCTAGCGTGACCTGAACCTAGCACAACCTGGAAATTCTTGTCAATATGGGGAAACCCCGAATCTAACGCCTCCAGACGGCGCTATCCGGGGCGCTGCCCGCCTGACCCGGCATCATGGCGTCTCAAACGTCAGGATTTCTCGTGTCTCGATGATGTCACCAGTAACGCGGACGTGCAGGAATCCAATCGGCGCGTTATTGAAATTCCAGCAACAGGACCGCACCTGGAATACCCGTGTCCGCCCGACGGAGTACTCCCTCGTCGGCAGGTGCAGATGACCGAAAAACATGGCCAAAGGCTGTTTCTCCGCCACCAGCGCGTTGAACCAGCGGGAATCGTTCCGGCTCAGGAACATGTTGCGGTCCGCGCCGTCCGGTTCCGGCGGGATATGCGCAAAGAGGATTTTTCGCGGTTCCGGCAAGACAAGTTCCCTTTCAATCCATTCGCACTGGCCGGACGGCTCGATGTTCTCCGAACAGAATTGCCCCACATGCTCGCCGCCTTTGCCCGCATCACACATGCTGATGAACCGGATGCCTTTGTGAACGAAGCTGTAGTAGTCCGAGGCGCTCCCATCAACCTTGAAATCGTCCGGGAACATGGCGCGAAGCAGACTGCGTGTTTCCCGGTCAGACTCATGATTCCCCGGCGTGACGTGAACAGGGATATCGAGGAGCGCCAGGCCCGGCTTGATGGCCTCGGGATGGATATCGCCCAGGAGCAAGAGGAAGTCCGGCCGGGAGGCTGCCTCCATTTCCTCTATCGCGCGAACGCACGCGGCGAACTTGTCCACACCGCTGCCATAACGTTCCAAGCCCGGTTTTGGACCCTCGGCGGCATGAGGGTCCGCGACCACGCAAAAGCAGAAGGAAGAAGCTCCTTCCGGACCTCCGGCCAGCGCCGAACGCATCCCAGGCCCGCAGGTCCAGGCCGTTCCAACCGCCGCGGCGGCATGTTTCAAGAAATTTCGCCGATTCATCGCGGGCCCTCGCGATCCTTGGGGCATGAGGCATTCGTTTCACGCAAACGGCTAGACGAGGCTCCACCCTTCGCGGTACGTGCGCTTGATGAACTGGTCCGCTTCCGGGGCGTTGTCCGCGTGCAGGGTTTCCGGGTTCCACTGCAGTTTCTTGCCGGTGCGGTAGGCCACGTTACCAAGGTGATTCGCCTCTGTGAGCCAACCTGCATGCTCGAAATTGCACGTGGTCGGCGCACCCGTCTTGCAGGCGTGTATCCACTCCGCGTGATGACCGATCGACGCCGGAATGAACGGCTCGGGACGCACAAAGTCCTGGAACGTGTCCTCGGGCAGGAGCTTGTGCCTTCCGTAGTCGGAAAGGACCATGCCCTTGTCCCCTACAAAAAGCACGCCGTCGTTCCACTGCGGGATGCCGCCTTCGGTCCAGATGGCGGGCTTGTTCCTGCCCTGATACCAGGTTAGCGTCAGGGCGGGCATGTCGCCGCGAGCGGCATACTCATACGTGACCTGCATCGAGGCGGGCGCTATTTCCGCATGCACGGGCGGGCCGGAGGCTTCGGCCGTGAGCGGGCATTTCAGGTTGAGCGCCCAGAACGGCAGGTCGTTCCAGTGGCTGCCCAGGTCCGACATGGTGCCGTTCCCAAAGTCCCACCACCGGTACCATTTCGGCCCCGGGAAATAGACGTTGTTGAACGGGCGCATGGGCGCGGGACCAACCCACAAATCCCAATCGAGCCCCTGCGGAACCGGGTCCTCGCCCGCCGGGCGTTCCTGCGCAAACACGATATCCTCCGCCTGCTTGGCTTCGGCCTCGCTCTGCCAGCCCCAGGCCCGCGAGACCCAGACATGCGCCTCGCGCACCGGGCCAATCGCGCCGCTCTGAATCAATTCGACCACGCGCCGGTAGTTGTCGCCCGCGTGGATTTGCGTGCCCATCTGCGTGGCCACTTTCGCCTTCGCCGCCGCCTCACGAATGATACGCGCCTCCCATATATTGTGCGTGAGCGGCTTCTCACAATATACATGCTTGCCCAGTTGCAGGGCGGGCAGCGTCGCGAACGCATGCGTGTGCTCGCAGACGCTCACCACCACCGCGTCGAAATCGTTCGCATGCTCGTACAGCTTGCGGAAATCGGTGAACCGGGCAGCATCCGGTGCGCGTTGCGCCGCCGCCTCGATTTTCCTTTCGTCTACATCACACAATGCAACGATGTTCTCGCTCGCAACCTCCGTGAAATTGCCCACGCCGCGCCCGCCCGCGCCGATAATGGCTATGTTCAGGCGCTCATTCAGGTTCTGGCCCCGCACCACCGCGGGAAATCCCACGGTTGCAGCGCCCGCCGCCACGGCGGACGCGCGCAGGAAATCGCGCCGCGAAAAACGGCTTTCTTTGTGTCCTCTCTTCACGCTTGGCTGTGCCATGGTGTCTGTGTCCTTCTCGGGCGATGGGCCATCGCCCGTTGTGTGAGGCGCCCGAATTCAGCCGACCCGATGTCGTTCCCGCACGGGACAAGGGAGAAAACCAGAATCGGACGCGGTCTCCCGGATGCGCCCCCGTCCCGGACGTCATCGTAGACAAGGTCATCCCGCCGATTCAATGGACATGCCCGCAAGCGCTTCGGCGAGACGGGCTATTCGAGCACCGCCCCGCGCGCCGCGGACGTGACGTGCTTCACGTACCGGCGCATGAAACCGGGCGGCACTTCGCGTTGCGGCGGCCGGAATTCCCTGAGCCGCGATGCAACGTCGATGCCCGCCACGTCAAGCCGGCGGTGCGGAATGTCGATGGTCACGACATCGCCATCCCGCAGCGCGGCGATCGGGCCGCCCGCGGCGGCCTCCGGCGAGATATGGCCGATGCAGGGGCCGTCCGACGCGCCCGAGAACCGCCCATCCGTGAGCAGCGCCACCCGTTTCAGCGGTGATTGTGAAAGGGCCAGCGTGATGGCGAGCGTCTCGGGCATTCCCGGCCCGCCGCGCGGGCCCTCGTTACGGATGACGACCACGTCGCCCTCGCGGAATGCGTCCGCCTCAAACGCGGCGAGCGCGTCCTTCTCCGATTCGAAAACGCGGGCGGGCCCGTTGAAGGTCAGCATCTCGGGCGCCACGGCGGACTGCTTCACGACCGCGCCTTCCGGCGCGAGGCCGCCGAAGAGGACCACGGTGCCGCCTTCCGCCATCCAAGGGTTCTGTTTCGTGCGGATGACGGCTGGATCGCGCACTTCCGCCGAGTTCACGATGTCGCCAAGGGTCTGGCCCGACACGTTGAGGGCGTCGAGATACAGGTCGCCGGCCAGCATCTTCATGACGGCCGGCACGCCCCCAGCCGCATACAAATCGATGATTCCGTGCGGCCCGTTGGGCGCAACCGAGAGCAGCGTGGGAATCTTCCGGTTGAACTCGTTGAAAACGGCAAGCGGAAACTCGAAGCCGAGTTCATGCGCGATAGCCGGCAGATGCAGCGTCGAATTCGTCGAGCCGCCGATGGCCAGATCCATCATCACGGCGTTTTCCAGCGCCTCGCGCGTGAGCAGTTTCCGGGCCGTGAACGATGCCTCACACGATGCCACGATGCGCTGGCCCGTCTGACGCGCGAACAGCAGCTTCTCCGGGTGCGACGCGGGAACATTCGCCGACCCCGGAAGCGCCAGCCCCATCGCCTCGGTGAGGCATTGGAACGTGTTGGCCGTGCCCATCACTTCGCAAGCGCCGCACCCCGCCGCCGTGCAGCATTCCAGCGCCATCGCGCTGCCCGCGTAATCCTTCGCGTTTACGCTGGGCTTGCGCGCAGGGTTCAGGCGGACCTGCCACGCATTCGGTCCGCCTGCAAGAAAAATGGCGGGCAGGTCCAGCCGCGCCGCCGCCATGACCATGCCCGGGATGATCTTGTCGCAACTCGCGATCATGACCATCCCGTCGAACATCATGCTGCGCACGTGCGTTTCGACGATGTCCGCGATCAGTTCGCGCTGCGGAAGGATGTAGCGCATGCCCTCATGGCCCTCGGCCATGCCGTCGCAGGGCGCGGGAACGTTGAATTCAAACGGGATGCCCCCCGCCGCGTGGATTCCGTCCTTGACCCGCTGCGCAAGCAGGCCCAGGTGCATGTGGCCGGGGTTCAGGTCCGTGTTCGAGTTGACCACGGCAATAAACGGCTTGGACATCGATTCGCCGATATCCGCCCCCGTCGCCTTGATCAGTGACATGCGCAGCATCGCGACTACGCCATCGCGGAAATCGAAGAATCGCCCGCTGTTCCGCTTGCTCATGTTCCCGGCTCCTCCGCGCGCTCCGCGGTTTCCTGTCACCCGATATCATGCGCGCCGCATCATATGCGAACACCCGCCGGATGACAATCCGTCAGCCCATGACCCGGATTGACCGTTCGCGGCGTCAACGGCTAGATTCTACGTCTGACTGCGCGCGTTTCTCCGGTGTTGTGCAGCCCGAGCGTTCGCGCCCGGTCTTCCCGGACGGGACGTCCTTCGGGACGACGCATAAGAAGGATAACGGCATGAATAGCTGCGACAGGAGGACTTTTCTGAAATGCGCGGGCGCGGCCGCGGCCGCGGCGGGCATGCCGGCGCCAATCCCTGCCGCCGAAGAGGTTCCCGGCGCCAACCCGGATAATACGGTCCGTGTTCGCGTCGAGGACCAGGGAGATCCCCTGATATCGAGAACCTTCTCCCTCCTGAAAGACCGAATCAAACAACGGTGCGATTCCGGCGTCGTCCTGGTAGACGCGGACGCCCGAGTGGTGCTCGCCATTGACGACCGATTGCCCGCCGAGGGTTTCCGTATCGGCGAAGCCGGCGCGGCCGTTCGTATCTCCGGCGGCTCTCCAAGAGGCCTGCTGTATGGAACCGGAAAATTCCTGCGGACAAGCCGGTACGACGGAGTCTTCGAGCCGTCCTCGTGGCGCGGCGCTTCCGCGCCCCGGGGCACGGTCCGCGGTATGTACTTCGCCACGCATTTCCACAACTGGTATGTGCAGGCGCCGGAGGCGGAAGTTGTCCGCTACATGGAGGATCTCGCGCTCTGGGGCGTGAATGCCGTAATGGCCGTGTTCCCGATGATCAATCTCCAGGGCTGGGACGACCCTCAGGCGGAACCTGCCATGGCCATGCTGCGCCGGTACGCCAGAACGGCAAAGGAACTCGGGCTCCTGTTTGTCACCGGCCTGGGTAACACGCTCTTCAGCGGCGCGCCGGACGCCATACGCACGACGCGCCTTCCGGACCCCACCGGCCGCCGGGGCAACAGCGGCCACCCCATCTGCCCGAGCATCCCGGAGGGCCGCGAATACATCCTCACCAATACGCGCCGTTTGTTCGAGGAACTCTCCGGCGCCGGCCTCGACCTCGTGTGCTACTGGCCCTATGATGAAGGGGGTTGCGCGTGCGAGAAGTGTATGCCCTGGGGCTGCAACGGTTACCTGAGGCTATCACGCGACCTCACTCATCTCGGACGCGAATATTTCCCCAATCTGAAGACGATCCTGAGCACGTGGATGTTCGACACCCCGCCCGAGGGCGAGTGGCAGGGCTTGAGCGATGCGCTGGATCGCGGCGAAGACTGGATTGATTACATACTTGCGGACGCGCACGAGGATTTTCCCCGCTACCCGCTCGATGCCGGCGTGCCGGGCAACCGCCCCCTGCTCAATTTCCCCGAGGTCAGCATGTGGGGAAATTGGCCCTGGGGCGGTGTCGGCGCCAATCCTCTGCCCGCCCGTTTCCAGCGCCTGTGGGACCAGGTGAAGCACGTCGTCGAAGGCGGCTTCCCCTATAGCGAAGGCATTTACGAGGATATGAACAAGGCCATCGTCGCCCAGTTCTATTGGGACCGCGACCAATCCGCGCGCGCTACGCTCGAAGAGTATATCGGCTACGAGTTCGGTCCCGGCGTCTGCCAGGATGTGCTCTCACTCATTGACGTTCTGGAAACCTCGGCGGGCCGCTCCTATCAGAAACAGCCTGTGGACGCGGACGAGGCGCGCCGCGCGCGGCGACTTGCGGAAGACGTGCAGGCGCGCTTGCCCGAATGGGCGCAGAACAACTGGCGATGGGAGATCCTCTATCTGCGGGCGCTTCTGGACCACGAACGATTCGCGGGAGGCGGCCTTCACACGCCCGAGGCGGAGACCGCCTTGCTGCGCCTCATCGAACGCTACCACTGCCAACTCGAAACCGACGACCCCTACCACCATCGCGTGCGCCCTCCTTCGCAACACGCCGTGTCACGAAGGGGAGAAAAGTGAGTTCGCACCACGGCGGACTGGGACATGCAAAAGCATGGGCCGGGAACGCGACGCCGTCTGCTTGCTCAACCTGTCCCGCCGTTTCCCCCGTGACGCATTCCCCATGCTCTGTTCGCCTCACCACGCCCTTCTCTTACACTCCATGACCCTGTTCTTCATTCCTTTCCCAAGCCGGGGCAGAAGCCGTCTTCGGTCGGCGGGTCGGCGTCCGGGCAGGCATAGTAACCGCCGGCATTGTAGAACTGGAAGAGGCGAAACAGTTCCGTCAAGCCAATGGACCAGTCAGGACCGCCGCTGTAGTCACTGTCATGGGGACAACAAGCCCGGTCATCGCCGGGGCCGGGCGCGTAACCGTCCTCCGTATCTCCGGATGGGTCCGCACAGTGAAAACCATGAGAGTTGTACAATTGAATAACCCGCAACAATTCGATCAAAAGAATCCGGTTGTCATGGTCCCGGTCGGCTGTATGCCATCCGCCCGCGCACGCATCGCCTTCTCCCTCTCCTTCTCCCTCTCCTTCTCCCTCTCCTTCTCCCTCTTCTTCTCCCTCTCCTTCGCCCGGCAGCGATTCGAGCACGGTTACGGTGCGTTCTGTAGACGCCCAGTTCCCAGCCTCGTCCCGCGCGGTATAACGGAGCGAATAGGTGCCCGGCGTGCCCGTATCCACGCCGCCAGTGATGCTCACGAAAACGTCATCATCACATGCGTCCCGCGCGGTCGCACCCCACTCGATATAGGGTGTCCCCTCGTATAGCGTCATGTGCGCGTCACCGAGCAGGGTGATCTCGGGAGGCTCCGTATCCACCACGCGCACAAGCCGGACAGATTCGGCGGCGTTCCCACTTGCATCCATTGCCGTATACGCGACAACGAATTCCCCCGCATGGCCGGTATCCACGTCGCCCGGTCCGATCGAAGCAACCACTAGCACATCAGGGTCGCAAGCGTCGACACTCACGGCGCCCGGGTCCACGAATGGTTTGCCACACGAAACCCAGAACTCCGCCCCGCCCAGGAGTTCGATGACTGGCGGTTGCGTATCCGCAATGCGTACCAGCCTCTTAACGGGCACAGCCGCGTTGCCGAAGGCATCGACCGCGTCGTAGGTCACCACATATTCGCCCGGAACACCAAGCTCAATCGCACCCGTTACCTCGACAGCGACGTCGTCGTCACACTCGTCCGAGGCGACTCCGCCGGGATCATCGAAGAGCGAACCGCATTCTACGTCTATCTCCGGGGCGCCGATCAGCACGATTTCGGGTGGCGTCCTGTCGACAACCGTAACAAGCCGCACGGCTTCCAGCGCGGCGAAACCGGAACCGTCGGTAACGTTATACGTGCGGACATACGCCTCCGGCGTCTGCGTGTCCACCGCATCGCCGCCGTAGATGATGTTGGCCGAAATATCCCCGTCGCAGGCATCGTAAGCCAAGGCGCCGGGCTCCAGGAACACGCTGCCGCAGGAGACGTCCAGCGTTCCGCTTCCAGCCAGGATTATCACGGGCGGCTGACTGTCCGACACCCGCACCATCCGCGTGGTTTCGACAAGTTGCCCCTCGTGCTGCAGCGGATTCCCCTCTCCGTCCAAGGCAGTGTACGTCAGCACGTAAGCGCCTGTCTGGGGAGCAACGGCAATTTCACCGGTGTTCTGCGTGCTTAAAGGGACAAGCCCCACGTCGAAGGCAAGGACGCCGGGGTCAAGAAACACTTCGCCGCATTCGGCGTCCAGACTCGACGGGCCGCGCAATTGAATACACGGTTCGTAAGGCGTAGGCAAACCCCGCAAGGTGGGATAGGTCCGGTCCTCGCGAATCTTCCACACCGAATCGAAATTCCATCCCGCCGATTCGAAGGTCGCGCGCCGCTTCATGTCGGCGGTCGATTTTCCCGTGCCACCGCCCGAAGTCGCCATGCCCGAGGTCTCGATGTCCCAGAAACAGGCCCGGACCGTACCGTAACTGTGGCCGATAAACCCGCCGAGCGTGCCGCTGCCCGTAACGAGGCCCGTGGAGTAACACCGCGACGCAGGGTCAAGCATGGTGATACCGAGGCCGCCGCCCGCCAAGTCCGCGCCGGCCACGGGCCCCGTGGCGAAGCAGTTCTCCGTCAGCGCCTGGTCGTTGTGGCCCACGATTCCGCCCGTTAACGGTGCGCCAAGGGCTTCAACACTGCCGATGGCGAAGCAGCGCCTGACGACACCAAAATTGCGGCCAACCAACCCACCCGTATTCGCTCCGTCCGATACGTTGCGAACCGCAACGGCCGTCCAACATCCGGAGACCTCGCCCCAATTCGTGCCGGCCAGCCCGCCCACATTGCCTGTGCCCGTGACTTTGCCCGCGGCAAAGCAATCGGTCACCGAGTGCACCGTGTGCCCGATCAGACCGCCGGCGGAAATGAGGCCGGTTACGTCCGCCCAAGCGCCGCACGTGCTGAAATGAATGTTGTCTCTAGCATTGCCGGCGAGTCCCCCCGTGCCATTCCGTCCCTGGACGCTGCCGATGGCCATGCAATAGACGACATGTCCGCTCCCTTCCGACCAGCCCACGAGCCCCCCTGTATAGTCGCCCCCCGCCACGCGCATGTTCACCTCGCAAAACGCCGTCATTCCCCCGCGGTGCCCCCCTGCAAGACCGCCTGCACAACCTGCTTGCGCGTCCAACGTGCCAGAAACGAAACATCCGGTCACGGCGCCCCCGTTGTTGAATCCCACGAGTCCGCCTACCCAGCTTCGACCGTGGATACTGACGCCTTCGAGACGCAGCAGACTTATCCGGCCCGCGGCGCCCAGTCCTGCAAACAAGCCTACGTAATCTTCCTCCGGACGATTGATGGTCAACCCAGTGATTACGTGACCCCTGCCATCAAAGCTTCCTTGGAACCCTGCGGAGGCATCGGCGGCCGCATACGCGCCAATCGGGTCGAAACCCTCTCCCCCGTTCCACGCAGCCGTATTCGATGCGTCAATATTCTGCGTCAGCGTATAGTGACCGTCGAGCGGATACGCCGAATCGGTCCCGATCAATGCGAGTTGCTCGACACTGTTAATCTCGATGCCGTCTCCAACTCCGACAGCCGCCGCGAGACCAACAATCCACACCGCCGCGAACATGGCCGTATTCTCCTCGCGTTGCAGCCGCGAACGGCAGGAGGAAGCGCTGCCTGCGCACTCCGCTGACTCTGAGCCGCGCCTGCCAGCCGAGACCACTGCCGACAAAGTCTAGTATACCCTCGAAGATAGCCATCCGCACGTCCTGTTGCCATGCTGTCTTCCCAGCGTCTCGCATTTCCGGTGCCGAAGCTGACACAATACAACCACATTCTGAAACTCCGTGGCGGAAAGGACAGGGTCATGCGATACCTTCTCGGAACGCTTCTGGTCTTCCTGTTGTTTGCAGCGGCTACGTCAGCGCAGGAAACGCCGCGGCCGGACCCGCTACTTGCCGGGTTTGCGGCCGCGGACATCACGCCGCCGCTCGGCTTGCGCATGAGCGGTTATTTCAGCGAGCGGCTGGCCACAGCCATAAAGGACCCGCTGTACGCGAAGGTCATGGCGCTGCGCCAAGGCGACACTACCGCCGTTGTGGTCTGTTGCGACCTGCTCGACATGGACGCCGCCCTGACCCGCGACGTGCGCGCACGCGCCGAGGCAGAACTGGGCATCCCCGCCGGTCACGTCGTGCTTACCGCAACGCACACCCACACCGGGCCCCTCTACGGCGATGTGCAGCGTTTCTTCCTGGACGACCCGAACACGCCGCCGGACCCCGTCATGGAACAAACGGCCGTCTATGAGACAGACTTGCGGGACCGGATCGTTGCCGCCATCGGGGAGGCTATCGCCGGGGCGCAGCCCGTGCAAATGCGCCGGGGCGCCGGCCAGATTGAAGGCATTGCATTCAACCGCCGCTTCTACATGAAAGACGGGACCGTCCGCTTCAATCCGGGCAAGTTGAACCCCGAGATCGTGCGGGTCGCCGGGCCGACAGACCTGGAAGTCGGCGTGATTGCGTTCGGGGACGGGCAGGGCGCGCCGAAGGCGCTGTTCACCTCCTTCGCGCTGCACCTGGACACGACCGGCGGCACGGAGTACTCGGCGGACTATCCGGGGTATCTGCAGCGGGCCCTGCGCGAACATTTCGGCCCTGACCTCCTCTCTATTTTCGGCACAGGCACGTGCGGCGACATCAATCACGTCGATGTAAGCCACAATGAGCCGCAGAAGGGCCTGAGCGAGCCGGAACGTATCGGCACGGCGCTGGCCGGGGCCGTGGTCGCGGCGGAGCCGGGCCTGGCCGACACGCCGCAGCCGCAACTCGGCATCGCGCGCATCGTCGTCGAAGCCCCGAAACGGCCCTGGACCGAAGAGGAACTGGCCGCCGCCCGCGAGACTGTCAGGCACCTGAGCGAAGGCAAGACGCCGTTCCTGGATGACGTGCATGCGCGCCGGGTAGTACATGTCGCGACCGCGCCCGGCGACACCATCCCCCTCGACGTGCAGGTGCTTCGCCTCAGCGAGGACGCCGCTATCGTCTTCCTGCCGGGCGAAGTCTTTGTCGAGTTGGGGCTCCATATCAAGCGGTCGTCGCCCTTCGCCACCACGCTTGTGGTCGAGTTGGCAAACTCTTATCCTTCGTACATCCCCACGGCGCAGGGGTTCGCCGAAGGCAGCTACGAGACCGTCAGCGCGCGTGTTCCCCCCGGCTGGGGCGAAGAGATGGCGGAGGCCGCCCGGCGGCTGCTATATCAATTGAAGTACCCCGCGCCGGCGCAGTAAGGCGGCACCACCACCGTGAGGTGCAGGTCATGGCGTGGCTGCGCAGTTGGATCTACGGCGTGTTTTGCCGCGCGGGCGGCACAACCTTGGAGACCCTGAACGTGATGGAAATAACGACCCTGGAAGCATTGCGGGCGGCTTTGGAGAAGACGGGCTCCGGCGTGGCCGCGATTTTCAAGCACAGCACACGCTGTCCCATTTCCGCCGCCGCGTACCGTGAGGTAACCGCGTACCTGGAGAAAGCCGGACCCGACGCCCCGCCGTTCTATCTGGTCAAGGTTATCGAGTCCCGCCCGGTTTCTAACGAGGCCGCCGCACGCCTGGGAGTTGCCCATCAGTCCCCGCAAGTCATCCTGCTGAGTGGCGGACAGCCGTACTGGAATGCATCCCATGGCGGGATTACCGCCGCCGCGATTTCCGGAGCGGTCGATAAGTTAAGACATTGATTTCATTAGACTTACAGATATTGCCGCAGAGACTTGCATTTTCAAGAGAATATGGTACAATATGGGTGAGCACAGGCTTCGGCCCCCGACAGTTGAGGTGAACACACACTCATAGACGATCATTCTCCAACCCCTCGTTCATACTGCCTTTCATCTCTCTGTGCCTCCTGTCGGGGGCATCTTCTTTTTTGAGGCTGGTTGGAGGACAGTTCGGCGTCTCGTTACGCCGTTTTCCTGGTCCTCACCACGTCCGCTGTACCACCCGGAATACGGCCTGCCCCGCCGTGCCGGACAGCAGGTCGCGCGCCGTAGCCACGTAATGGCCTGTGCGTTCGTTGCGCGCAAGCGGGATGAAACCCTCGCCCCGGCCCCCTTCGCACCGGACGTTTACCGCGTAATACTTGAGTTCCTCCCCCTGCATGGTCTCGAGCGTCACCCGGACCAGATGGGTTCCGCACACGCCGCCCCGCGCTTTCACGCGAATCTGAAACACCAGCCGTTCCCCCTGCGCCACGGTATCGGCCGCGATGAGTTCCAGCGCCCCCACCTCGTAAGGCAACCGGGCAAACAGCGCCGCCTCGCCGCGCCCGAGATGGAACCGCGCGCGCCTTCCAGGAACGGGCAGACGCGCCAGCAGGTCATAGACCGTATCACCCTTCTCGAAATCGAGGCGCACGGTCATCTCTTCCGGTCCGGAGTCCGGCGCGCGCACGGCCAGCAGCAAGTCTGCATCTCCGAAACGGTATCGGCGCCGCTCGCCGGGCAGCCACCCATCCTCCGGGACGGCAAGCGCTACGTCCGGCGCGATACCCGCATCAGCAAGCGCCTGACGCAGAAGCGCGTACACGCCATGCGTCAACGCCGGGTCGCCGTCCTCCGCCACAGCGGGAAACGGGTGGTTCAAGACAAGCCGAATACCCTGGGGCGTATCCAGCCGCAGCCAAATGGGCACATCGCCCGCCGCGCTTCCCGCCCGCGCCGTAACCGCAGCCAGCCGCGCGTCGGCAACGGTCCTGCCTGTGGCGGGGCCCGCCGGCTCCCGCCCGGGAACGGCCACGGGCGCGGCAGCGGGTTCCGGCGGGATGGCGTTCGGCGCGTACTTCACGCCGAACAAATCCGCCAGCGGTGGCGCGTCCCGTTCCACGCCGTGCGCATCCAGAACGCCGGGCAGCAGGTCCGCAATCACGTGCCCCCCTCGTTCCGCGAAGCCGGTTATGGCTTCGACTTCCTTGCCGTCAAGCGCCCGCGCCATGGGCAAGACCAGCAGCGCGTACGCCGCGAGCCCGTCTGCCGTCGCGTCCTCCCCCGCGATGATATCGAAACCGACGCCCGAACCCTCCAGGAAACAGATAATCCGCTGCTGCGCGTCGTTGTACCGCGCGCCACAATCCGGCCCGGCAGCGTCGCAATACAGGCTGGCGCGCGAATCGTAGACGGCCACGCGCGCCTGCGCCGGAACCGCGCTCAGCAGCAGCGTGTCCAGTCCTTCGCCTACCGTGTCATACGCGGCGGAAAAGGCATCGAAAAACGCGGCGGGCCGTCCGTCCGGCAACAGCGCCGCCTGCGGCGCCCCGTGAAACGCATTGCCGAACGGCTCCAGAAACCAGACGCCATCGCAGCCGTTTGCGGCCGCGTGCCACGGCAACCAGCGCGCGCGCTCCGGCGACAACGGCGCATCCCCGTTGATTGCCAGCGCGAACCGCCCGCCCGTCTTCCCAAAGGAACGCAGTTTGGCTTCCAGCGCCGCGTCCGGGCTCACGGCGATCCAGTCCATGGCGCGCGCCAGCGCAGCCCAGTGATAGCCTCGCATGCAGGGGTCGTCCTGCCGTGCTCGGAAACCTGTCCGGGCCTGTGCATCGGCCCCGAGTATGGCATCGCGCATGACGTTCATGTAGGCGCTGAAGACGCCGTCCATGAACATTCGAAAATCGGCCCACGATGCGGGATGTCCGGAATGTAACGCCTCCTCCCGGGGGGACGGTCGCACTTCCACCCATTCGGCAAAACCCGTGCCCCAGGCACTGTTCAGGCCCTCAAGCCCGCCGTAGCCCTCCTTGAGCCGCGCCCGAAACGCGTCCAGACAATGCGCGCACTGACAGATATTCTCGTCGCTCGCGCACAGATAGGCGGGGTTCCCCAGCGAGTAGTCCAGCACGCCGTCCCCGCGATAGCGCTGCACGGCTTCCGTCACACGCTTGCTCTCAATCGCAGTGTGGCTCGGGTCGCTTAAACAGGGAACGCGCACCAGTCCTTCCTCCGCCCGCTCCGCGGCAACGTGTCCCGCCGCCGCGATGGGCCGCAGGTTCATGCGCGTCAGGTGCCGGTGCGCGGCCGCGCCCGCCTCCGTATAGACAGAGTCAAACCCGGCGTGCGCCAGCGCGTCCAGCAGATGCCGCGCGTTGTATTCGTAGGCGTTCGGCGTCACGGCCGTCAGATGCAGCTTGTGCGGCAGCCGCGCCTGCCGCACGGGAAGCACGCGCACCTCCGCCGCCGCCATGTTCAACTCCCAATCTTCGAAGGTGTGCATTTCACCGGGCACGGCGTACACCTCGACGCGCACACTCGGCGTGATCAGGTCGGCAAACGGAAGCGACAACACGACTTCGCCGCCGCCTTCGGGCGCCGGCATGGCGCTATCCGCCACGAGCCGCCCCACTGCGTCTATGGCGCGCGCATAGATTGCCAAAGGGCGCGCCGCCCCATAGAAAGTCTGCGTCTCCAGCGCGATTTCCAGGTTGTCGTGGGGTAGCAGGATGGACTTGGAAAGACGCAGGTTCGTGAAAGAGGGCCAGCCCGTGACCTCGACCGGTTCCGTATGCCACAAAACGACGCCGCGCCGCCCGTGCAGCTGGATATCGAGCAAGTAGCGGCCGGGCCCGGCCAGCACCTCCGCGGTATAGCTGTCCGCGCCTTTTTTCAATTCCGGCAAGTCGTCGTAGACCACACGCAAGCCGCGGTTCGGGTCGCGCAATTGCACGGTTACGCCGTAGTCCCGCTCCGCGGGCTCAGCAAAACGGGCCTGAAATGTGCGAATGGGCGATTGTACCACCGTGTCGCGCATGGTCTGCACGAACTCCGGCGGCAGGTCCGGCGGGATTTCCTCCGGTGGCGGCCCCTGCGGCGCCATAGCAATCACCTGCGTTACGCGCATGACGGAATCACGGCCAGCAGCCCAACACACCGCGCGCGCAACAAGCGAGAAGTAGGAATCCAGAAACTCCGGCACGGCATGGACCGGATTGGCCAGCGCAGGCAGCAGGCAATGGGTTGCGGGCTTGTCCTCGCGAAACGGGAGCAACACGACGCGACCGTCGCCATAGGTGGCCGCCCGCACAAAGTCCAGTCCGCCGTGCCACTCGGGCGTAACGGACTCCCCTATGCCGCCGGTAATCGGACTGGTATCCTCCACCGGTTTGAGCGCTTCAAGAAACGTCTCGAAGACGATTCCCGCCGCTTCATCGTGATTGGCCAGCACCAGTCCCGCGCCCCCCGCTACCGCGCGGAACAAGACGCTTTGCGTTTCCACCGGCAGGGTGTTCAAATCGACATTACCCACAATGATGACGTCGAGCGGCTCCCGCAGCGCGCGGTCCAGCCGCGCCAGCACCTCACCGGCCGACGCGCCCGGCGCCTGTTCCTCGGCGAGACTCGCGTCACAGCCCGGATGGCCGCGGTCCCAAACACCGACAACTTCCAGGCTTAGTTCGAGCCGCTGCGACAGTTCCATTGCGTCCCGCAGCGTATAGCGCGGCGCGACGAGCAGGCCCCGGATGGGGCCGTCTTCCAACGGCTTGGCCCACAGCACGTGGGACGTCGCAAACGCGCCCTCGAAATCGAAAGCGGGCGCGTCGATACGTTCCTTGGCGCAAGCGTGACAGAGAACGCAAACGGAAAGCACAACCACCATGCGGCAAGACAACATCATGAAACCGCTCCAACCACCTGCGGACTTCGGAACCCGCGCATGAATGCCCTCAACCGGACCATGCAGCGGATATCCTTGCGTCGGGAAGAGTGTACCAGAAATCCCTCTGCTCCCCGCATGCCATCGATCGCTTGGAGCTGCTCTTTGCCTGCACGTGGGAACCCGAGTATACTGCCGCATTCAAGGCTGCATACACAGAAAGGGAGCATCATGAAGTTCAAAGCGGAAGGCATCATCTCTGCAATGGTCACGCCGTTTACCAAGGGCGGTGAATACGTCGATTTCGACAAGGCCGGTCCGCTCGCCGAATGGCTTGTGAAGCGCGGCGCGTCCGGCCTGTTCCCGTGCGGCACCACCGGCGAAGGGTTGCTCATGACCCCCGAAGAGCGCAAGACCGTCGCCGAGGAAGTCGTGCAAGCGGTGGGCAAGAAGGCCCTGGTCATCATACAGACCGGCGCGCTGGACACGGCCACCACCATCGAATTGACGCGGCACGCCCAGGAAATCGGCGCGCACGCGGCGGGCGTTGTCGCGCCCGGCTTCTACGGTTACGACGACGCGGCGCTGGAACTCTTCTACCGCTCCGTCGCGAAGGCGGTGCCCGGGTTCCCCGTGCTGCTCTACAATATTCCCGGCTGCGCGAAGAATTATCTCAAGCCCGACCTCATCGCCAAGCTCGCGGAAATCGACAACATCGTTGGCGTGAAAGACAGCACCTGCGACATGATTCAGCTTACGCAATTGCTCAGCGCCGTGCCGAAGGATTTCAACGTCATCAACGGCGTCGATGACTACGGCTATCAAGCGTTCCTGGCGGGCGCCAAGGCAGCCGTTTCAGGGACCTCGAACGCCGTCATCGACCTGTACCTGGGCGTTTACACGAACCTGAAGAAGGGCAACTTGAAACAGGCGTGGTCGTGGCAGGTCCGGCAGTCGGAAGCGTGCCGCATCTTTGAATACGGGCGCATGAGTTCGATGGTCAAGGAAGGGATGCGCTTGCGCGGTTTCGACGCGGGTTATGTGCGCCCGCCGCAGCGGGAATTGACCAATGCGGAGAAAAAGGCGCTCGCGAAGCGGATGGAAAAAGCCGGGTTGATTTGACCGCTTGCCGCGCGCCCGTTTTTCGGGACGCCCTGCTGACGCGCCGGAGCAGACGGAGCAGCCGCCGCGCCGAAGGACGCACAAAAAACGGAGGAACTGCACATGGCAGCCGCTCCCGCGGGAATTGGCGGAACTCAGAAACGCAGTGTCCGGCCGCGTACAGGTCTGCTCGTTTTCGTTCTTGCCGTGCCGGCGCTTTTGCAGGGCGCTGCCGCGCTGGCGGATGCGCGGGGCGGCATCTTCTATGAGCGCATTTTCGGCCCCGAGATTCCGGGCGAATACAAACACCCCGCATCCATCGCGGAACTCGATACCGGCGACCTGTATCTCGCTTATTACGGCGGCTCAGGCGAGTACGGAATGGATACGAAGGTCTACGGCGCACGGCTGAGCCCCGGCGCCGCACAATGGACCGCGCCAGAACCAATCGCGGACACGCCGTGGCGCTCGGAAGGCAATCCGGTCGTTTTCCAGGCGCCCGGCGGCCTGGTCTGGCTGTTTTATGTGGTCCGCTACGGCGACACGTGGTCGGATTCGCGCATCCACGCGAAAATCTCGGAGGACGGCGCGAAGACCTGGTCCGATTCTATGCTGATCGCCGACGAGAAGGGCATGATGGTGCGCGGCAAGCCCCTCGTCCTGAACAATGGCGACTACCTCCTGCCTGTCTACCATGAGACTGGCCACGACCGCGAGAGGGTAGGCTCGGACACCGTCTCGTTCTTCCTGCGGTACGACCCGAAGACGCGCGTGTGGTCCGAATCGTCCCGCATCCGCTCGCGCACCGGAAATCTCCAACCTGCGCCCGCACAGGTCACGGACGATTACCTCCTCTGTTTCTGCCGGCGCGGCGGCGGGTACGAGCCCGTCACGGACGGCTTCGTGGTCCGGTCGGAGTCGCACGACGGCGGGCGCACCTGGAGTGAGGGCGTCGATACCGAATTCCCAAATCCGAATGCCGCGGTCGACTTGCTCAAGCTGCAAAACGGCCATCTGCTGCTCGTCTACAATGACAGCATGACTGACCGCACCCCCTTGACTGTCGCCCTGTCCACCGATGACGGAGAGACTTGGCCGTTCAAGCGGGACATCGCCACCGGACCGCTCGATTACGCGTATCCGTACGCGATTCAGGCCCGCGACGGCAAGATTCATCTGGTCTACACCTCGCACGAACGCACTGTTGTCAATCGCGCGGTCTTCGAGGAATCGGCCCTGCGCGAAGCGCCGAAATAACAGATGCGGCCTACGGGGCGGCCGACGCCACGTCTTCCGCGAGCCTTTCAGCCACGATGCGGTGTGTATTGCCCGTGGGATGCCCGTCGATCCCGTAATAATCACGACGGGCGCCCTTCGCATCCCGCAGCAGGTCCGAGTAATTCAGGAACGTGATTCCGGCGCCGCTCACATAACCCCGAAGTTTCTCGCCCATCCGCTGCTCCGGATACACCACCACGTAGAAGGGGAGACCGGGGAAACACCGCCGCAACGCGCCCGCGGACTCCTCGATCATCGCTGCCACCAACCGGAAGTTCTCTGGCCGGTCGACAGGCGGATAGTCAATGCGAAGATACTGAACCGACGGCAAGCGCAGGAACGCGCGATAGCAGGCCTGCGTGACGGGCCGTCCCGTTTCGAAGGCGCCATGATGCACGAGTCGTCCGTCTTCCAGCGTCAGGCAAGGCAGGTCGCCGCCCCAAGTCGTGCTGACCCATGCGGTGCCGATTGCCCGGTCGATATGATGGTCAATGAAGACGTATACGGCGATCCCCTCTCGTTGGGCTACATCCCGCGCAAAGTCCTCTTTGGCCGCCAGCAGGCACATTTGCTGTGGCCCGTAGGCCTTGAACGCGAAGTTGTACGGCAGGTACGCGGGCGCCGCGCGCGCAAAATGGGCCGGCAGCGTCTCGCCATCGTTGACGCCTTCACCAAACGCAAAGGAACAGCCGAAGAAAAGCGCAAACCTGTCCCGCAGCGCGGCGTTGTCGACGGGCGTACAGCGCCGGCCCAGCGCGTCGATGGTGTAGTCGCACTCCTGCGCTTCGCCCGCCGTGCCAGCCAGCCGCATATGCACGCGCGCGTTTGGCCGCGCGCGAAACCCCAGATGCGGGTCGGTCTCGATCAAGCCCTCCCCCTCCCACGCCGCCACTCCTGGTTTTTCACCGGCAATGCGGATGCGCAGCAGCACGTAAAAGACGGATTCCAGAGCGAGCCACGGAATCACGACGGCGACGCTGCAGAACACGAGGGAGAACCAACGGGGATGACACCGCGCAAACGCGGTCACACGTCGAATCGCGCGCCGCATCGCTACTGCCGTTGCAGGACGGAGCCGCACGCGGCTGGGTCGGGCCAGGCCGACTCGGGAAACGCGCGCCCTTCCGTGTATTCGCGCACGTCGACAAAAACGGCCTCCTTCTCGCTCGATTCGTATCCCGCCATGAGCACCGCCATCGTGTCCCACGCGAGCATCGGCCCCGACTGTGGCTGCCGCAGCGGGTGCAACGCGCATTCCACCGCATCGTCCATTTCGTTCACGTAACCATGCGCGTGAAATTGCCTCGGACGCGGGAACGAGGTGCCCTGCGGCGTTGGCAGCTTCTCGCGCATCAGCAGGTTGCCCGCGACCGCGCCGTCCGGAAGGAACAACTGATGCTCGTCATTCGGATTGATCCGCATATCATACTGTCCAAAGTCGGTGATCACGGAAAACTCGTTCCTGATGCCGCTGATGCTCAGGTCATATCCAAGCAGTTCGGCCACGGTACCGTCCTGAAACACCACGGTCAGCCGGCCAAAATCGTCGACGTGCTGCATCACGCGGAAGTGCCGTCCCGCCGGTTTGGGCTGATGCTTCAGCACCTGAAGCGCGACTGCCGAAACCCTGGCGGGCCGAATCGGCTTGCCGTTGCGCAGAATGCCCTCGATTTGCTTCAAGTACAGCGCGGGCCCCAGCGGATGGCAGGCCTTGTTGAACAGCGAGCCGCCGCCGGACTTCGCCGGAGTGTCGTATGCAGGCGCATGAGACCCCTGATGTGCGCAGACGCCCCACTGGTAGAGAACCGTCCCCTTCTTGCGTTTCATCGCCTCGCGCAGCAGTTCCGCCACCGCCTTCACGCCATCCACGTAAACCAGGTTCTCCGCGTACAACAGTCTCGCCTGAGATGCCCCTGCCACGTCCAATACGCGGCTGAGCGCCTCCATGGTCTCGCGCTTGCGCGCCGCGGCGTCCGCCTCGCGCCCTTCGGCGTACCCATGCCAGATGATGGGCGGCTTCTCGAGCACAATCACCTTCACGGCCGCCTGCGCCGCCTCCATCACGTACTGACCATGCACGTAGTTCGCGCACGCGATGTTGTCGATGTCCGGCCGGATGCTGTTCAGCATCGTCTCATGGGACAAATAAGCCTTCGCCACGCCGTGCTTTTCCGCGAATTTGCGCGCGTTCCCCAGATGCCCTGAGTTTACGCCCGCCAGCACGATGTCCACTCCGTTCTTGTGCGGGATCATACCGTAGGCCTGCGCGGTGAAATCTCCGGCGAAGCCTGTCCCGCTGATCGTCACCTTGAGTTCTTGCACAGCCGCCTCCGCGTTCGTTCTTTCCTCGCTTCCATGCGGATGCCGCGCGGGCAAACCCGCCGCCGCATCGCGCATTCTTCCGGCATAGTCATGATTTCCACACGGGCCCGTCCTATTCGACCTGCAACGGCTCGATATCTATTTCGTTGTCCGCGGGACCGTCCAGTTCCAGCTTGATAATAGTGTCTATGGCATTCCATTCGGCTGGCGGCAGCGCAATGCGCAGCCGTTCGCCGCTCAGTTCCCAAGTGATGTTGCCGCCGGTAAGCGCCGCGGCCGTCACGACCCCGGCTTTCAAGCGCGGCAGGCTCAGGGTGCCTCCATCCCGGCGAAAAACGTGCAGGTACACGTTCCGGCCCTTGTAAGTGGCGCCGCCCCAAGCCCCGTTGCGGTACGGGCCGCCGCGCGTACCGTAGATGCTCTCGCCGTACTCGCCGAGCCATGCGCCGATCTGCCGCAACACCGCGGCCTGCTCCGGCAAAATCTCGCCCGTGGGCATGGGCCCGGCATTCAGCAGCAGGTTGCCATCGCCACAAACGCAACTGACCAGCATCCGGATGCATTCCTCAAGCGAGCGCGTGCGCCCGTCGGGCCGATAGGACCAGCCGCCGCCGTCCTTGCACTCGGTCATGGTAATGCAAGATTCCCAGGGCCGCTCGCGCTGGAACGTGCCGACCTTCTGTTCCGGCGTGTCAAAATCCCCCCGCGTCAGGGCGGCAGTCCCGGGCGAAGGCGCGTCTTCCGTGGGACGGATAAACCGCGCCGCACGATCGTTGACCACGATACCCGGCTGCAGCAGGTAGAGCATGTCGAAAAGGCTCTGAAAATCGTAATCGCGCCAGTTCCCGGCCACGTGATCGAACCACAGTATGTCGACACGTCCATAATCGGTAATGAGTTCGCGGACCTGTTCACGGTAGAAGGCGTCATATTTCCGGTTATCGCCCGCGAGATAGTCCGGGTGCGTCCAGTCCCGGGTCGAGTAGTACCAGCCCAGCATCAGCCCGTGCGCATGCGCCGCGTCCGCAATCTCTTTGCAGATATCGCGCGCGAACGGCGTCGCCCGGATGCTGTACTCGGGGCGCAATCGGGTCGGCCACATGGAGAACCCGTCGTGGTGCTTGGCAACGAACACGACGTACTTCATGCCGGCGTCCTTGGCAAGCTGCATCCAGGCGTCCGCATCGAATGCTGCCGGATTAAAACGCCGGTAGAGAGCGTCGTAGGTCTCGGCCGGCACGGACTCGAGACCGGGATGGTCATGGGGATGCCCAATGCGCGACCAGCTGATCTCCGTGCCGTTCACGCTCGCCGGGCCCCAGTGAATGAACATGCCAAACCGGGCCTCGCGCCACAGCGCAAGACGCGCGTCGCGCTGTGCCGGCGTCTCCTGGCAAGGCAACAGCGGGGCTGCGTCTGACGCATGCACGGGCTGTGCCATCAGAAATGCCAGCACCGGTATTGCGGCGAATACAGCCGGCGTCGCGGTCATTGTGTGTCTCCGGATGTTCCGCAATGTTAACCGGAACACAGTCTGGCAGAGCGGTTCGGCGCCGCGCAAACACTCCTCATGCGTTTGTGTTCGCCGTAGCGCGCTCACGCTCCCACTGCCGCGCGAACGCTTGCCCGACGGGCCCCGCGCGTTTGAGGCATCCGTCGCCGAGTCAGACCCGCGCGCAGGTTGAACAACATCCGAACCGTTTTCATAATGCGCCTTGCCCCTTCAACCAGCGGAGTCCCGTAATGCGAACCATCTGCCCTTGCCTCGCGATGCTGCTTGTCCCGGCTTCCGCGTCGTTGGCGCAACTGCCCGGCATGGTGGACGTGCCGGCAGGCGCCTTCACGATGGGTAACGACGCGTCCCCGCTCTGGGACCAGCGTCCCGCCCGCCACGTTGTCCTGTCGCAACCGTTCCGCATCTCGACAACCGAAGTGACGCTGGAACAATACCGCCGGTTCCGCCCGGAATGGACACTGGCGAGCCCGGACGGCTTCGTGCGGGGCGTGAGCTGGCATGACGCCACGTCGTATTGCGGCTGGCTCACAAAGACCGAGGGCCGTTCCTTCCGCCTGCCCACGGAGGCGGAATGGGAATACGTGCGCCGTTCCGCGGAAGCGTGGGGCGTTCAGAACATGGCCAACGAGGTCCGTGAATGGTGCGCGGACTGGTACGGGGACTATCCCCCGGGCGAAGCCGTGGACCCCGTTGGCCCCGATTGCGGTCTTGCCCGGGTCGTGCGCGGCGGCGTGCTCGACCAGCTTGACGGCCGGTTCGAATGCCTGGCCCGCAGCGAATATGAACAGCCCGCTTGCCGCGCCGGCATGCCGCCCGGCTTCGGTTTGCTTCCATGCGCGGACCAGGCGCAATTCCCCGACGGCATGGGCGTGCCCGGCGCGCACCAGATCGGCTTCCGCGTTGTGGAGGCGGCGCCGCCCGCGACCGCTCCAACGGCATGCACGCCCCCGTTCGTGTGCCTGGGCATCAAGGCGGTTTCCTCTTCGGCACAAACCGGGCCCGACAGCGCAAGGCCCTATTTCCGAAAGCGACGCCTGTTGCCGAGTCCGCCCGAAACAGAAACGGACCGGGATTTGATGGCGGAGCATCAGCGGCGGATAGACGCCGCGGGCCTCGACCCCTCCTTTCGCGGGCATAACCACTCTCCCGCCCTGGAAGTCTGCGACAACGGCGACCTGCTCCTCGTCATCTTTACATCCTATACCGAGTATGAACCCGAGATGTCGCTGATAGCCGCGCGATTGCGTTTTGGCGCGGACGCGTGGGACATGCCGTCGCGTCTCATCGATTGCCCCGGCGCGTGCGACAACACCCCCCTGCTCTGGAACGATGCGGGGCGGCTGCACTTGTTCTGGGCGTGGAGCCGGGCGCAAGGCGCCTTTCCATTCCAGTGGATTACGTCTGAGGATAACGGCGCAAGCTGGAGCGAGACCCGGTTCCCCGCGTTCACCGGGGTAATTGGGCCGCATGACCGCCAACCGATCAACCGGGCCTTCCGCACGGCGGACGGGACGGTCTGCCTGCCCAGCGACGGTGTTGGAGGCACGTCGGTGCTCTGGACCAGCCGGAACAACATGCACACGTGGCAAGACAACGGCGGACGCAGCGCGGGCCGTCACACCGTCTATTGCGAGTTGTCGGATGGGCGGCTGCTCGCTCTCGGCGGAAAGAATACGGACATAGCGGGTTACATGCCGAAGGCGATCTCCAGCGACGGCGGCGCGAACTGGCAGGTGACCGCCTCGCCGTTCCCCGCGCTTGCGGCAAACCAGCGCCCAAGCCTGCTGCGGCTACGGAGCGGACGCCTGTTCTTTGCTTCCGACTTTCAGAAACGGGAAGGCGCACAACCTGCGGGCTTCAGCAAGACAGGCAGCTTTGTCGCGTTATCGGATGACGAGGGCGAGACGTGGCGTCTCAGGAAGTTGCCGGGCGCGCAGGAACACGAAAACGGCCCGGGGTTCTTCAACAACCTGCCAGGCGCAACGACCCTTGGTTACTCCGTCGCGCGGCAGGCCCAGAACGGCGTCATCCATCTAATCACCACCATGAATGTTCCATGCCCCCATTTTGAGATGAACGAGGCCTGGATTCTCGCGGATGAACCGGACGAAGTCCCTGAAGACCGCTTGCTTGAAAACACGGCTCATGCCGTACACGACGTGCGTACACACTTGGAGCGGTACCCAGACGGCACACCCAGGCTTGTCTGGAACGCAGGTGTCGGAGACGACGGGCGCTGCCTCCTCCACGGCGTCGAGACGTGGTTCTATCCCGGCGGCTCGAAGCAGTACGAGACTTCTTATGCACTCGGCCGCAAGACGGGCGCCGAGACGCTGTGGCGGCGCGACGGGTCCAAAGCCTGGGAATGGCTGCATGAACCGAATGGCGTTTCCCACTGGACGCAGTGGTGGGAAAAGGGCGTCAAGAAAGCGGAGTCCACTTGGCGGGATGAGCGCGCAACCGGTATCGCGCGCGCCTGGGATTGCGCCGGTTCGCTCGTCGCCGAGTTCGACTTCACCCCGCCTGAATGACGCGAAAACAGACGCAACACAGCGGCCGATTTCAAGGATGCCGTCAGGCCCGCACCCGAGCGCGCGCAAATCCGGCCGGCGCCGCGACGATACGCGGGCTTTTCGCTAGAGCCACTGCCTGCCCCGGATGAATACCGCTTGAAGCCTCGGGCGCACCCGTCCGCCCGCCCGCGTCAGGTCGAACGCGATCACGTGCGCGCGCCCCCCCTTCTTCAATGCACCCAGCCGGTAACGCAGACCCAGCAAACGCGCGGGGATGGACGTCGCGCACCGCAGCGCACCGCCCAATGACAGGTCCGTTGCGGCCGCCGCATGAACGACGCCCTCCAGCAGCGGCGTCGCGCTGCCCGCCAGCAGTTCCGTGCCGGCCAGGCAGACCTTGCCATCCGTGCGGAGTTCCACTTCCGACCCGAAAGAAACGTACTTTCCCGCTCTCAGCCCCGTAAGGTAGACGCAATCAGAGATGAGCACGATGTTGTCCCCACCCTTCGCGCGCACGAACGTTTTCAACACCTCGTCAGGCAGGTGATGTCCGTCCGCAATCAAGGACGCGGCCAGCCGGTCGTCCGCCAATTGCGGCCAGAGCGGGTTCACATGCCGCGGCATGTGCGGCGCACTCCCGTTGCCCAAGTGCGTACACATGGTGGCCCCGGCTGCGACCGCCGCGTCGATCTGCTCCCGCGAAGCATGATGATGCCCCAGCGAGACCACGACGCCCCGCCGCACCAGCGCCCGGATAAACGGAACCGCGCCCGGCAGTTCCGGCGCGAGGGTTGCGTAAACGACTTTTGAGTCCGCCGCACGGTACAGCCGGTCGAATTCCTTCACGTCCGGAATTCTTACGTGCGCACGCGGATGCGCTCCGCGGGGGCCATCGACGGGTGAAATGAATGGGCCTTCGAGGTGAATGCCCGGCATGGCCCGCGCCACCTCGGGCTCGCGCATCGCCGCGACTATCGCCCGGCAGCAGTGTTCCATCACGTCGAGGTCCCCCGTCACCAGCGTCGGGACCCAGTGCGCCACGCCGTGGTTCGCCAGGAGCCGTGTCATCGCGGCGACATGTTCCGGCTGCAGGCCGGGCGACTGCAAATCGAGGCCGCCCAGGCCGTTCACCTGAATGTCGAACAGCGGCGGCGCGAGAATCGCATCCTCATGCCCGATGTCCGCGTGGCCGCGTCCCGCTCGCCGCACGGCGGCGATGCAGCCGTCACGCAACCTGCAATCGAGCACGGGCCCTTCGCCAAGGTAACGGCCTCGCAGCACTAACGTTTCCTTCTTCAACGATCCCTCCCATCTTGATTTGGCGGGGAACGCCCCGCCTTCAGAAAAGGTCTCCACGGTTCCTGCGCGCCAGAATCTTCCGCACACGCGCGTCCGGGTCAAACCGGAGCAAGCGACGCGCGTTCCACCGCGTAACCACCCACGCCAGCGTCGACAACGCCGCGCCTGCCGCCGGATGCACCAGACCCAGCATTGCCAACGGCGTCATCGCCCCATGGTACGCCGTCAGCCACGCGGCATTCTCCACCGTCCGCAAGAGAGACTCCCGCGCGAGCACGACCGCACGCACCACGGCAATGAGTTGTTCGTGCGATATCGCGGCCGAGACTTCGGGAGGGGCGGCCTCCGGACAGGCACACAACGCGATTCCCGCGTCCGCGTATCGCCAAACCGTTGCGTCCTCCTCGGACGCGCTGACGAGCACCATTTTACCGATGGTCTCGCTCCGCAGCTGGGCAAGCGCATGAGACCGGTCAGCGGGCAACACATCCGCTACGACGTCATCCACGCCCGCCTGTTCCGCGGTGACGCTCGCCCACAGCTTGTCCTCCCCTGCAAGAAGCGCAGTTCGTATGCCCAGGGCGCGCAGCATCTTCGTGACCCGAACGGAATCGCGGCGCAACGGGTCGTGCAGGGCGATAACGCCCAGGCACCGGCCGTCTACGGCCACCAGACGTACCAGCAGGCCTGCCGTCTGAAATCGGGCCACGGTATCCTCGAACGCCCCAAAATCCACCTCCTGCTCCCGCAGCAGGCGCGGCCGGCCCGCAAGCACCGTCCTTTCCCCCACCTGCGCCTGAACGCCGAGACCTGGAAGGATGCTGACCTTCACCGTTCCCGTGACGTCTATGTTCTCCCGCCGGCACGCCGCCCGGACCGCGTCCGCGAACATATCGCCGCCGCCCGAAGTTGCGGCGCCGGCATACGCCAGCACGTCCCGGACCGGCGAAACACCCATCGTCTCGACCGCGCGTACGCGGGCACATCCTTCGGTCAGGGCGCCCGGCGCCGCGAAAACAACCATCGTCGCTTCGCCGAGACTGCGTACCGCCTCGCCGTCACGGTAACGCACGCGCCGCGCGGCGCCGGCCTCCAGCGCTGCCTCCGTCACCAGAGGCGAGGCCGTCCGCAGCGCGAAGGGGCTCATCACGGCCAGCACCGCAAACGCCGAGAGGAGTCCCTGGTACAGCACGGGGCTCATGTCCGCGGGAGCCAGGCGTCCCAGCCTGCGTGCCCACTCCCCGCAAAACACACGATAAGAGGGAAGGGCAAGCCATAGCGCAAGCGTCAGTGCCACCAGGATGAGTCCGGTCCAGCCGAGCGCGCGCACCGCCTTCTCCACCGGGCTCAAGGCGGACTTCTTCCTGTCCGCCGTCTCTTCAGCCGCATCTGTCTCCGGGGGAGCCTCAGGCTCGTTCTCGGGCACGCCTTCGTAGGCCGGACGTTCCGGCACAACCAGCCGTTCGAAAGGCTGATACATCCGTTGTTGCGTCAGGTGTATTGCCGCGGTAATGACCACGGCAATCATCAGCGAAGCCCCCGACATTCCAAGTCCCCCAACCAAGGCCCCAACAAGAATAAGCAAAACGGGACCGGCCACCAGTGTGGTTTCCGTAAACCGTCTCCGGCGCAAATCCGCCAGCGCGGGGCCGCCCAGCGCAATCCCCAATCCGAGAAGCATCAGCAACTGCGCCGTTGCCCAGACACCGGTCCTGACCACGGGTGGCATCTGCGCCGTCCACAATGGCATCATCACGAAAAACGCCGCCATGCCCCAGGCAAAGCCAAGCGACCGCGCCAGCCGAATCGCCCCCCGGCACCCTGACCGCTGCCTAGTCCCCATAGACAGCCCTTATCGCGGCCTGGATGCTCGCCGGTGTGCTGATGAGAACCCGCACGGGACACCGGGCAGTCGCTTCCAGCTCATTCAGGAGGTCCAAGTCCAACGGATTCGCCATGACGGCCACAAGTCCGGCGCTGGAGCGCCGCAACGGCAAACACTGGCGCGCTTCCGCTGCGCCTTTAGATAAAAGTTTAGCCGTTTCCATCTCTATTTGTTCTTTTTCGGCGTCCACCAGCTCCAGGCGCAGTTGTGTGCTCAAGGCTGCGGCAATGTCCCGTTCAGCGACATATCCCAGCCGGACCAGCGCTTCTCCCAGCCGTTCCTGCGTTGTCACTTGCCGTTGCAGGGCCTCGTCCAGCTGCACACGGTCTATCAGCCCGCGTTCCAGAAGCAAGATGCCCAAGCGTTCCTGTTGCAGAGCCGTGTCGCGTTTGGGCAGCGCCACCGTGTCGATTTCCATCCGGCGCACAGAATCGGGCAGCCTCTGCCAAGGCCGTTTCGGCACGGGCGCCCCGGCTTCTCCCCCGTCCTGTTCCGCAGCGTGCATGAGAGCGCGGAAGAATGCGCCACAGGATGGATAGCGCGCTGCGGGGTGTTTCGCCAACGCCCGGATGAGCACGTCATTGACCCTCTCGCCACAGTGAGCGATACGTTCCGGAGCCTGCATCTGGATTTGGGTAACGATGGAAGCGGAATGGAACGGCGGCACCCCGGCCAGCAGTTCGTACAAGGAGGCGCCGAGACTGTACAGGTCGCTGCGTGCGTCCAACTGGTCTCCGCGTAGCTGCTCGGGACTCATGAACAGGAGCGTGCCGCACGTGATCTCGCTGGCGGCCCGCGCGGTCATTTCCTGCACGGTCCGGGCAATGCCAAAATCCGCCAGGCGGACAAGACCGGTGTCATCCAACAGGAAATTCGCGGGTTTGATATCGCGGTGCAGGATGCCCTGATCATGGGCGTAATCAAGCGCCTCGATGAGCGGCCCCAGCATTGTCAGCGCTTCCGCCACGGAGAACGGCGTTTCCCGGGCATAGAGCGCATCCGCCAGATTGTCTCCGGCTACAAACTCCATGACGATAAACCGGTGCGCCGCCGTCTCGCAGAAGGTATGCACGGCGACGATATTCGGATGCCGCAGCCGTCGCGCCAGCAAGACCTCCCGTTTCAGGTCGGAAATGGCGCGCCGGTCAAAAAACAGGTCTTCCCGGAGGACCTTGCAGGCTACAGGCTCCCCATCAAGCAGTAAATCCTTGGCAAGCCACACGTTACCGAGTCCGCCGCGACCCAGGCAGCGCACCATGCGGAAGCGGCCGGCAAGCAGGCAGTCTGGCGTCAATTCTACCGGCGCCCCTGTGTTCAGGCGCCGACCGCAAACCGCGCACCAGGCGGCGTCTGACGGCGCCTCACTCTCGCAATACGGACATCTCAACGATGTACCTCCCCAGCCCGCCCGGCAAGTTGTTTTCCCTAGTCTAACAAGCGCCTGGAAAGCGGCGCAAAGGCCACGGACGGTGGAATGAGTCCTGGATAAACGACGCCGCAGTCCGGCCGAGCGCAATTGAATGGGTATGCGCCCAATTCGTCTGGTACGATGAAGCGCACAAAAGCGCAGAATGGAGGATGATTCCATGAAGAGCAATCGCAGGTTCTCGGGCTTGGCGCTCGTTGCCGCCGTCGGCCTGACTACGGCGCTCGCGGCCTATGGGCAGGACGTATTGCATGCGCGGGTCAGTTTCGACGCCGGCAGCACGCTGGTGATGGGCGGCGACGCGGCGGAGTGGGCCAACGCCACGATCAACACGCTGGTCTTCAGCGGCGACACCCTCTGGGTAGACCGCCAGGGAACCGCTGAAATCGAATTTTCCGGCGGTTCTTACCTGCGCATGGCGGATGGAAGCAAGGCGGAGGTTACCTCCTTGCCGCCCAGCGCCGCAGTGCGAGTCTGGACCGGTTCGGTCTACGTGCACCGCATGAACCGCAGTTCCGGCGATTTCGTCGTCACGACGCCCGCGTGCACGGTACAGGTGGACAAGAACACGAACGCCCGCGTGGATGTTTCCGCAGACGGGGCGACGGTTGTTTCGGTGCGCTGGGGCCGCGCCCACGTGCGCGCCGGCAGCGAGCCGCCCGTGATTCCCGTGGAATCGCAGCGCGTGTATGTGGACCCCGGCATGCTCCCCTCCGAACCCGTACCGTTTGACCGGTCCCTCGAAGACGCCTTTGATACGTGGAACCGCGAACGGAGCGAACTGCTCGTCAACGGCTGGAACCGGGTCCCGTCCGGCGTCACTGTCGAGCCGGCCACGCTGGGCGTGTCGGAACTCGCCTCGTCCGGCGAATGGGTCTACGTGGAAGACCGGCCCTATTGGCGGCCGACGGTTGTCGTCGACTACGTGCCTTACCGCTATGGTTGCTGGAGCTATGTGCCCGCGTACGGCCATGTCTGGGTCGGTCACTATGACTTCTCCTATATCACGTCGCACTACGGTCGCTGGTCGTATTTCCCCACCTACGGCTGGTGCTGGGGCTACGACCCCATCTGGAGCCCCGCGTGGGTCGCCACGGTTCGTTATGGGCCCTACTTCGTCTGGTCGCCCATTGACTTCTACAACAGGCCCGTCTTCTGGGGCAGCGCGAACTACTTCAACTGCGGCGGCTTGAATTGGAACTTCTACGCGTGCAGCTTCGCGCCGTGGGACCAGATTTACTGGGGTCCCGGCCACATCATGCCGCTATTCGGCAGCAACATCACCACCATATATGCTGACGACGTGCACATCTGGAACATCTACACTGGAAACTACCCGCATCGCGACCGCTATCGCATCCCGTACAGCGATTCACGGCTCACGGTGCGCGACTACAACCCGTCACGCAGCATCCGCGGGCCTCAGGTCTATGGACCGTCCGGGCGCAGTGCATCCGACCGCGTCCGCACGCTGGAAGCCGGCGTCGGCCGTGACCGCTTCAACACGGGCGAAGCGCCCGGTGTGCGCACAGTCCGCACGGCGTCGACAAGCGGCGGCCGCAGCGCAAACGTCCGCACCATTACCCAGATCGAGCGTCCCAGCCGCGATGCGCTCCTGCGGACCGAAACCGGCCGTGCGGGCACGCCGGGCACCGTTGCGCGCACGGATGTAGACACCGACCCCGGCCGGGCGCGAGTGCGCACCGAACGCCCCGACGCCACCCCTGCGTCGCCGCGTACCCCTGACGAACGCACCGCTCCCTCGATCCGCACCGAGTCGCCCGATGCGCCCTCCGGACGCACCGCGCCCCCGGTGTCCCGGCCCGACACAGGCGCGTCGCCGCGTACCCCCGGCGAACGCACCGCTCCGTCGATCCGCACCGAGTCGCCCGATGCGCCCTCCGGACGCACCGCGCCCCCGGTGTCCCGGCCCGACACAGGCGTGTCGCCGCGCACACCCGGCGAGCGCACCGCGCCGACTATCCGGACACAGCCGCCTTCGGCGCCGTCTGTGGGGCGCACAGCGCCGTCAGGACCCTCGCGGCCCAGCGCGCCGACCATACGTACGGTTCCGTCGTCTTCAGG
>JAGMZX010000047.1:0-16100 GCA_018005585.1 Candidatus Hydrogenedentota bacterium
GGCCGGAGTAGTCAAGGTCATCACTAAACCCTTGCGTCTGCAAGACCTCGAACGCGAAGTCCGCGGGATGCTGGAGGCTTGCGCCTAGCCACGAACCGAACCCGGTTGTTTCCTCCCGCACCCTTCCCGGTGGGCCATCTGTGCGTCCACGCATACCTTTCCCGGCCACGCACGCCACCGGCCGGAAGACTCCCATCTCAAAACGGAACATGGAATCGAGGGTCTGGACAAGTCACCCCCAAAAGTGCTAAGATTGAGTCCACCGGGAACTTACATAGGCTATACCAGCACGATGGCGCCGCGCAGTACGCCGGTTAAGATTCGGCCAGCCTCGAGGGTCGGCGTTTCAAGTGAAGCCGGGGGCGGCAACGCGCCAGCAACCAGATGACCCACTCCAGCGGAGGGAGTAGACGGTTGACAGCATCGTGGAAAGTACGCGTAGAGGCTGGGGCGCACCCGAGAACGTATTGTCCTGTAAGTGTGCGAATTCCAGTTACTTACGGTGACTGCCCCCATGTACAGTTGCAGGATGCGCGGACGAAGCGGCTCATTCCATGCCAAGTCTCCCCCATAGGCAAGGAGACCCTCCTGTCATGGCTGGTCGACAAGCTCGCGGCGGGTGACACGCAGTTGCTGAAAGCGTCCACCGTCAAGGAAGCGCCGGAACGCCCGCGTGTCGCCCTGCTGGAGCGTCTCCAGGACCACTGCGTAGACGTGGTAGTATGTGGAAAACCTTTTACAACATATCATTATGGCGCGCAATGGGTTAGGCCGTTTCTCCATCCTGTGCTGGGTCCCGGGGACACACCGGTAACGCGCACATGGCCCATTGAGGACCACGTTCGCGACGAAGACCGTGACCACGCGCATCATAAATCGATTTGGGTGGCTTATGGGGCCTGTGGGCGCGTGGATAACTGGAGCGAGGACCCGGGGCACGGCTATCAGCGGCATCGCGCATTCCAGCGGCTTATCTCTGGGCCTGTGTACGCGGAACTGGCGGCGCGGATCGACTGGTGTGATAACCGCGACCGCAAGCAGTTCGAAGAATTGCGGTCGTTCCGTTTCTATGGCCTTCCCGGCGGTGTACGTTTGTTCGACGTCCAGGTCCGATTCCGGATGTCGCAAGGTCCCGTTGTGTTTCACGACACGAAGGAAGGGGGCCTGTTGGCGGTACGCATGGCCAGCGCCCTGTCAGGCGACCGGGGCGGCCGCATTGAGAATGGCTACGGCGGCGTTACGGAGGCGGAGACGTGGGGTAAGAAGGCGCCATGGTGTGATTACAGCGGCACGATTGCGGGGCGGCGTGTGGGGGTCGCCGTGATGGACCATGAGTCGAATCCGCGCTATCCGACGGAATGGCATGTGCGCAGTTACGGTTTGATGACCGCGAACTGTTTTGCCTGGAAGCATTACAACCCGGACGGAAAGATCAAAGGTGACATGAGCTTCCCGAAGGGGGCAACCCGGACGTGGCGATACCGCGTCTATATTCACACGGGCGATGCGGCCCAGGGTCGCGTGCGGGGGCGGTTCTTAGATTTCGTTGCGCCGCCCCGCGTGCGGCTGGAATAGGCCGCCGCTCCGCAACAGGTGCGAGGGCAGCCATGAAAAAGAAAGCCGCGAAGGCAAAGACGAAGTCCCGGACGAAGACGAAGAACAGCAGTCGTCGCAGCGTGGCGCCGAAGAAAAAGGCGGTGCGCCCCGCGAAGACGAAGGGAAAATCCGTGGCCAAAAGACCTGCAGCGAAGAAGTCCGCGGCCAAGAAGCCGGTCATCAAGAAAGCGGCGGCAAAGGAGGTTGCGGTCAAGCAAGCCGCGGTCAGTAAGACCGCGCGCGAAAAGAACGTGGTCATGAAGGCGGCTGTTCCGGCGGCCGCGCCGGCCGCAGCCGCTGCGGCGCCCACGGCCGTTGCCCCGCCGCTTCCGAAGCCTCCCTTGGTCTCCGCGGTTCCCGTGGCGCCGGCGGGTGGTGTCCCGGCGAAAAAGGTCTATGCGCGGCCATCGCCCCAGGTGCTTGCAAAGGTCAAGCCGCTATCGCGGCGGTTTCTATTTGAGTTGTGCGAGGCGATCAAAGAGGCCGTCGAACCGGTGGCGCGCGCGGTGAAGGGGCGCGAGGTGGTCAGCACGGCTACGAGCGGCGACGCCACCTTCGAAATCGACCGTCTGGCGGAGAAAGCGCTGCTCATGTTTCTGCGCCGCGCCAAGGCGCCGGTGGCGTACTACTCGGAGGATTCCGGGTATTCGACTTTTTCAAACGCGCAGCCCAAGAATCTCCTGATCGTGGACCCGATCGACGGGACGCGCGCGGCGAAGAGCGGTTTCGAAGGCTGCACGATAAGCGTGGCGTCTACGCGCGTTATCGAGCGCCCGCTTATGTCCGATGTGGATAATGCCTGCGTGATGGAGATCATCGGCAACCGTACCTTCTACGCGGAACGCGCCTCGGGCGCGCGCATTTACGAACAGGGCCACGTGCGCAAGCCCAGGCTCTCCACCAACACCGACCTGGAATCGCTCTGCTGGTCCATGACCGTGCCGGCGCGGCCCGCGGAACTCATCTTTCCGACGGCGGCGCGGCTGATTGACCTTTCGAGTCTGAAAGGCGGTTTCTTCTCCTGCAACAGCACGTCCTTCAGTCTGACGCGGCTCATTACCAACCAGCTCGATGCGTGCGTCGATTTCGCAATCCGGTTCATGCGCGACATTCCGGAAGCGGTGCGCGATTACTTCATCAATGCCGGGCGCGGCACCGTGCTCAGCATCTGTCCCTATGACATGGTGGCGGCCGTGCTCATTGCGGAGGAGGCGGGCTGCGCGGTGAGCGATGCGTTTGGCCGCGGTTTCAATGACGTACTGTTGCTGGACAGCTCCGAGCACAACCATCAATCGTTGATCGCGGCGGGGAACAAGGAACTGCACGAGAAACTGCTGCTCTTTTTTGAACGGCGCATTTCCCAGTTCGAACAGCTGCTGCTGCGCCGGCACGCGCGCAAGAGCGGGCAGGCCTGACCCGAGGCCATGCGCGCCATCGACATCGTTGTTCTGGTCGCCTATTTCGGCGCCATGTCGTTCATGGGCGTCTATTTCACGCGGAAATCCGGCACGACGGAGGGGTATTTCGTCGGAAACCGCTCGTATCCGGGATGGCTTATCGGCATTTCGCTTTTCGGCGCGACAATCAGCTCGATCACGTTTGTGGCCTATCCGGCGGATGCGTTCCGCACCTCGTATCTGCGCCTGCTGCTCTGTTTCATGCTTCCGGTCGGCGTGCTTATCGCGTCGCGGTTCTTCGTGCCCTTCTTCCGGCGCGGAAAAATCACCTCTGCATTCCAATACCTGGAGGCCCGTTATGGCCCCAAGACGCGGGTGTACGCCGCGAGCGTGTTTATCGTGGCCCAATGCCTGCGCATCAGCATGATCCAGTTCCTCGTCGCGATGCTGCTGCACGAGATGACGGGAATGTCCGTCATGGCCTGCATCCTCGTGGGCGGCGCCATAACGGCTTTCTACACCGTGCGCGGCGGCATCGAAGCGGTGATCTGGACGGATTTCGTGCAGTCGATCATTCTGACCGGCGGCGGGTTGCTCATTTTGGGTGTGATCCTCTACCGTCTGCCCGGCGGACTGGGCCAGGTACTCAGCATGGGCGCCGCGGACCACAAGTTCATGTTTGGCGATCTCGACCCCGCGGAGAACGTGTTGCGGCCCGCGCCGCTCGGGTTCTCGCTCTCGGAAAAGACCGTTGTCATGATGCTCCTGGTCGGCCTGTTCCAGTGGCTGGCGGAATACAGCAGCAACCAGGAAGTGGTGCAGAAGTACTGCGCGGCGCGCACGGCCCAGGACGCGCGCCGCGCCATGTGGATATGCTGCCTGTTCTGCGTGCCGACCTGGGCCTATTTCATGTTTCTGGGCACCTGCTTGTATGTCTTCTACAAGGTCTTTCCCGATGCGCAGGCGCAGGCCATGCTGAGCGGCGTCATCAAGGCCGAGGGCATTCTGCCCCATTTTGTCGCCACGGAGCTGCCCGCCGGTCTTTCGGGAATCGTGGCCGCGGCGGTGCTGGCCGCGGCGATGTCTTCCATGTCGTCCGCCATGAATTCCATCAGCGCCGTGAGCATTACGGACATTTACCGCCGCCATATCGCGCCGGACCGGGACGACCGCCATTACGTGCGCGCGGCGAAAGCCGTCACGCTGGCCAGCGCCTTGATTATGATCGGCGGCGCGGCCGCCCTTGCCCGCTCCGGCAGCCGCACACTCCAGGACATGTCTACCGAATTCGCGGCCATTCTCGGCGGCGGCCTGCTCGGCTTGTACATGCTGGGCTTCTTTACCACGCGGGGCGACGGGCGCGCCGTGGGTGCGGGGATTGCGCTGGCGGTGGCGTTCTCCGCGCTGATCTCTTTCGCCGGGCTGGGCTGGCTGCCGGAACGCGTAACGCGGTTCCTTGACGCGCATTTCGAGACCTACTACACGGGTGTCGTGGGCAATGTGCTGATGTTCCTGACCGGGTACGCGATTGCGGCGCTGCTGCCGCGATCTCGCGCGACGCGGGAACGCGACCTGACCAACCTCACCGTCTACACGCAATCCTCCGCACCGCTGGACTGAGACGAGGGCGCGGGCGGGCCGAAGGGCCGTCAATAATCGCGCTTCTGCAGGTTCAGCTTTTCATAAAGGGTGCTGCGCCCGATGCCAAGGATGCGCGCCGCCTCGGGCACGTTGCCGTTGCAGTAACTCAGCACGTTTTGAATGTGGCGGCACTCCATCTCGGCGAGCGACAGGGGCGCATCGTCGGGCAGCGAGCGACCGATCAGGTACTTGACGGTTTTCGCCTCCACACATTCTCCCTGCGTGAGCACGACGGCGGCATCGATGACGTGCTTGAGTTCCCGGACGTTGCCCGGCCAGTCATGGCGCTTGAGGTAGTCCAAGGCCTTGGGGGCGAACCCGCGCACGGGCCGTTTCGTTTCCCGCCGTGCCCCTTCGAGGAAATATTCCGCCAGTTCGGGGATATCTTCGGCGTGTTCGCGCAACGGCGGCACGCGCACCTCTAGGACACGCAGCCTGTAGTGAAGGTCGCTTCGAAAGGCGCCAGACGCGACGGCCGTATTGAGATCGCGATTGGTGGCGGCGAGCACGCGCAGGTCGACTCGGGTCTCCTCGGCCGCGCCCACACGCCGGAACTGGCCGGTCTCGATGACCCGCAGAATGCGGGCCTGGTGGTTGAGGCTGAGGTCGCCGATTTCGTCCAGTAGGATGGTGCCGCCCCGGCTCTGCTCGAAGAGGCCGATCTTCCGTTCAATCGCGCCGGTGAACGCGCCTCTCTCGTGGCCGAACAGTTCACTTTCAAACAATTCGGACGGGATCGCGGCGCAATTGACCGCAACGAACGGCGCGTCCGCGCGGTCCGACATCTCGTGGATGAGATTCGCCACCAGCTCCTTGCCCGTACCGGTCTCGCCCAAGATGAGCACAGTCTGGCCGGTCTTCGCCACCAGCCCGATGAGATAGAACAATTGCTGGAGCGCTTCGCTCGAACCCACCATGCGCAAGGTTTTCTGATGTTCGCTGCGCATCTGTTCGAGTTGCTGCTCGAGATGCCGACGGCGTTCGATAGAGCCGAAAAAGGGCGCGACGGCGTGGCAGAGCGCGAGCAGGTATTCCAGGTCGGATTCCTCGTAATCAGGCATGCCGGGGCTGCTCGCGATCTCTATGGCGCCGATGGTGTGCTGGCCGATGTAAATGGGCGCGACCATGCCGGAAACGGATTCCGGCGCGGCGCCAGCCCCGGGCCGCCGCGAAACGATGGAGCCGCGGCGGTCGGCGAGACACCTGCGCATCCGGGTCTCCACGCCTTGTATCGCGCGGCGTTTCTGGTCGTCCGGCCGCTCCACGAATTCAAGTTGGTCATCGCTGCAGAGCGCCACCCAGACGGCGTTGGGCGCGAACCGTTCCCGAATCCCCATTTCGAACAGCCGCAATAATTCAGCCACGGACTCCACGGTGCTGAACTGGCGGCTGACCTGGAACAAGTGGGCGAGATCCGAGATGTTGCGAGGCAGGCCTTGGTCCAACGGATGCGGCGTGGCCTCCGTGGGGTAGATGGTCCGGCTCTCCATCAGCCGCTGGGTCTGGCCCGTCGGGGCGGCGCTGACCCCGGACTGCGGTTCGAGCAGGCGGCGCGAAAGGATGAAACTCAGATTGCCCACGCAAATCTCGTCGCCCACATTGAGCTGGGTGCTGTCAATAGGGCGGCCATTGACGAGCGTGCAGTTGCGGCTGCCCAAGTCCCGCACGAAGACATCATTGTCCGTCTGCCAGACCTCACAATGATGGCGCGATACCAGCGCATCGGCGATGATCACATCGCAATCGGTGTCGCGCCCGATCACGAGACGCTCTTGCGCGATGGTCCAGGAATTGCCCTTTTGCGGACCGGACCGGACAATAAGGTGATACGTATCCCTTTTCACGCCGACGGCTTCTCCGAACGCAATCAGTATGAGACCCAGTCGAAATTCCGGCTTGCGGACCGTCCAGATTCTGGACGAAACGTGTCCGAATTCTGGACTTCGCGCATTCCCTTCCCCCAGCGCGAACCCTATTCTAATGTAAAGCACGTGAGAAAACCAAGGTTTTTCAGCGCAGTCTGGTGTAGGCGCAAATGGGTACGAGAATTGCTCCTTCCCTAATGCCGATGGCGTTCCCAGGAAGCGGTACCGGACCAGGACCACCATCAAAAGGCGAGAAGAAGGCGTAACGCGCAGGGACGGTCCGGCAAAACCGGGCTTTCCCGTGTGTGGCTTGTGTGTTCACGCGGAGGTGACTATTATGACCACGTACAGCGCACGGAAGCGTTAGGGGCATTCGATGCAAGACCGGGATAGGAATCTTCTCTTCGCGGTGCTCGCGGTCCAGCTTAAGGGGGTCTCGCCGCAACGGGTTCTCGAAGCGGCGGGCGCGTGGATGGTCGACCCGAGCCGCCCCTTGTCGGCGCGGCTTCAAGAGAGCGGCATCCTGCGCGCGGAAGACGTGGCCCTTCTCGACCATCTCGTGGATGAGGCGGTGCGCACATGTCGGGGCGACGCCGCCGAAGCACTCAATTCCATTCATGGCGCGGACGTCTTGCGCGCGTCGTTGCAGGGTGGCGCGGCGCCCGCGACCGGCCCCAAGGACCGCACGCGTCCGATGAATGGCACGGCCCGGTTCGAACTGGAAGGCGATGTTCTCTCGGCGGTCGAGGAGATTCCGGGCCGCTACTCGCAGATTTCGGAACAGGGCAGGGGCGGCATGGGCCGCGTGTTGCTGGTGCATGACGAGTGCCTGGGCCGCGATATTGCGCTCAAGGAATTGCTGTTGCCGCATGACACGGACTACACGGGACCGCCGCCGAGCCCCATGCGCGAGACGACGGCGATGCTGGCGCGTTTCCTGCGCGAGGCGCGCGTTACGGGCCAGCTGGAACATCCGGCGATCATTCCCGTGTACGAGCTGGGCCGCCGGCGCAACGGCACGCTGTACTACACGATGAAGCTGGTGCGGGGGCGCACGTTGTCCGATGCCATTCGCGACGCGGGGACATTGGAGGCGCGTTTGCGCCTGTTGCAGCATCTGATGGGCTTGTGCCAGGCCCTCGCCTACGCGCACAGCCGGAGCGTTGTGCACCGCGACATCAAGCCGGCGAATATGATGATCGGCGAGTTTGGCGAAACGGTCTTGCTCGACTGGGGGCTGGCGAAGATCGTTGGCCAGGCTGACGTCCACGCCGAAGAGTTGAAAGAAAGCCTGCGCATCCTCAAACTGGGGCGGGCCGAGGAAACGCCGCAGACCGTCGTGGGCGAGGCGGTTGGCGCGCCGCACTACATGTCGCCGGAACAGGCCGAAGGCCGGATTGAAGACCTCGACTACCGCTCCGACGTCTACAGTGTCGGCGCGGTGCTCTATGAACTCCTCACCGGCGAACCGCCATTCTCCGGGCGCACCGCGGAGGAGATCCTCCGGCAAGTGGTCTCGGAAGAGCCGAAGCCAATTATCGAGACCGTGCCGGACGCGCCGCCCGAGCTGGTCAGCATCTGCCGGAAGGCCATGCATAAGGACCCCGCGAAACGCTACGCGTCCATGCTGGAATTGCGCGACGAACTGGTGCGGTTCGCGACGGGCGCTTACGTGCAAGCCTACCGTTATGGCCCGGGCGAGGTGCTGCGCCGCTTCTACGGCAGACACAAAGCCGTCATCAACACGGCGCTGGCCGGCGTGTTCGCGCTGCTCTGTCTCGGCGTGTATTCGTATGTGAGCATATGGCAGGCGCGCAACCGGGAACACGAACAGCGCGTGACGGCGGAACTTGCGCAGGAACGGGAAGCGAAGGCTCGCTACGACGCGGAACAAGAAACGTACCTGTCCAAACTCCGGCTTGCCGAATTGCAGCTCGCTTCGAATGACATCCGCCTCGCCAACGATACCCTGTGGAGCACGCAAGAATCCTTGCGCGGCTGGGAATGGGCCTTCCTGCTCAACAAGGCCAACCGGGACATGTTCACCGTCGAAACGCCCGAGGCAGTGGCGTATGCGGCCGTATTCAGTCCGGATGGGTCCAAGCTGGGCACGAGCAGTTACCCGCGACCGCCCGCGATATGGGATGCGCACACGGGCAGCTTGATCCAGGCGCTGGAAAACAGCCCGTGCAAACAAAACAGCATTGCGTTTACGGCGGATGGCGCGCGGTTTGTTGCCGCCGGCGAAAATGGCAGCGCCTTCGTCTGGGATGTGAGCACGGGCAGGTTGCTGCACACCTTCACCGCGGATGCGGTGGCTTACGATGCCGTGCCGGCGGGGCATTCGTCCCGGCTCTATGTGGGCTATGATGACCAGACCGTACGCGTATGGGACATGGAATCCGGCCAACCGGCGGCGACATGGCAAGTGGGTGCGGGACCGGTCTGGAACATAGAGCTGAACGCGGATGAAACCCGCCTGCTGACCGAGTCCGGGCAGGGAGTCATTCAGATATGGGACACCTCCACCGGCGCGAGCGTGTGCACGGTGGGCGGGTATCTTGCCCGCTTCAGCCCGTCGGGCGCGGTCATCGCCGCCGCCGACCCGGAACAGAACATGGCGGTGCTGCTCTGGGACGCGGCGGCCGGCGCGCTGGTCCACCGCCTCGAAGGCCACGAGCGGCCTGTGTACTCGCTCCGTTTCGAGCCCTCGGGCGCGCGGCTGCTGTCCGCTTCGTTTGACGGCACGGTGCGCCTGTGGGACGTGGCCGCGGGCGCCGCGCTCCGGTCCTTTGAGACCGGCAGCGCCGCCGTGCAGGCTTTCGAGGTGGACGCGGGCAAGTACGTTCTTGCGTGTTCAGGCGACAACATGTTTTCGCTCTGGGACGCGGCCACGGGCCGCCGCATCTATGCGATTCGGGGCCGCGGTGCGGCGTTGCGTTTCGCCGATCAGTCACCGGACGGGCTGCGGCTTGCTACGGCCTCCGCCGAACCATTCTTCCAGGTGTGGCACATCCTGGAACCCAGCGGGCTGCGCACGCTGGATTATGAGGCGAGCCCGCCCTCCGAGCGGTCTTCGGAAGCCTTGGGCGTGGTCTTGAGCGCCGACGGGCGGCGCGCGGCCGCATGGTGGAACGACTTCAAGGCAACGGTGTACGACTGCGCGCACCTTTCTGCGATAGCGCATTTCCAGTCCCCGTTCCCGCACTATCCGCAAGCGGTAGCGTTGAGCGGAGACGGCGCCCGCGCCGTCATGGTGCTCGACGATTTCACGCCGACGGTATGGGATACCGCCAAACCAGGGTTCGCCGCCGCTTACAACGGCCACGCCAAGTGGGTCAAGGCGGCCGCAATTACGCCGGACGGCGCCAAGGCGGCTTCGGGTTCGTGGGACGGCTCCGTCCACGTATGGGACGCGGCCACGGGCGCCGGTCTTGCCGTGCTCGAAGGGCATGCCGCGCCGGTGACCGCCGTGCAGTTCCGCCCCGATGGCCAGGCGCTGCTCACGGCCTCAATGGACGGGACGGCCGTGGTGTGGTCCGTCAGCAACGGTGAAAAGTTGTGGACGCAGGGAGAACCGCGGGCGCCCGTGACCGGCGCCGCATTCAACGAGAGCGGCAGACGCGTCATTACCGCCTGCGCGGATGGGAACGTCTATGTCTGGGACCCGGTCACAGGGACACGGCTGGAATCGTTGGTTGCGGAGCGGCAGGGGGCCGCACGGGGTGTGTTCGACCTCAGGGTGAACATCGGCCCGGATGACAAGCTCATCATCACCCGGAGCCGCACGGACGCCACCCGCGTCTGGCACGGGCAGAGTCATGCGTTGCTGTTATCGCTGGACGTGAGCGACGCGCTGCTGCCGCTGCCGGACCGTCAGTCGGCTCTTCTGGCAGGCGCCGACGGCGTGTTACGTGTGGTACAGACCGCGCCCTGGCGGACAGAGCAACGCGAGCACTGCGCCGGCGCCACGTGGCAGGAACAGTACGCGGACTACCGGATGCGCCAGGGCCAGGAAACCCACCGTCCTGTCCATTGGCGCGCTTCCGGCACGGTATTCCTCGCCGCGGACGGCGAGACGCTTGCTGAGGGCCTCCAGACATTGAGCGACGCAGCCGCCGGGGGCGGCGCGCCATTCGCCGGCGGGCTGGTCCGCATCCCGCAGCCTGTCTTTGGTCCAACGCTCGCTGATATCGGGCTGGAACCGGACGACGCAGTCAGCAGGGTGGATTCCGCTCCTCTGAAAGACGGGCCCGACGCAGCGGCGCAGTTGGCGGCCTTGGCGGGGCGCCTCCGGGCGGGAGAGGGCGCAGCGCGGCTCACCGTGGTCCGGGACGGCGCCGCACGGGACCTGCATTACGTGGCGGGGCCAAAGGCGCGCGAGGAAACACAGACAACCATCCGCCGCGCCGACGCCCAGACGCTTGTCGGCGAATGCGCGCGATTTCTGGTGCGGAGCCGGGACCATCCCGAGTGGACGAGACTCTATGGTCCCGTGCGGGTCTTGCTGGATGCGGAGGTCAATGACGGCCTGCTGAATGCGGCGGGGCTTTCGCCCTACGACGTGGTCATCGGAATGAACGCGGAAAGGTTCAGCGATGCGGGACGTGTTCAGGAGTCGTTCCGCGCCTTGGCGGAGGGACTCGCGGGCGGCGGCGTGGCGGAATTCTCGCTGACCGTGCGGCGCGGGGCATTTCGCGAACTCGAACTGCAGTATACGGTACAGTAAAGGGCATCCGCGTCCCGCACGGACCGGGGGTGTTCAATCGTTCGCGGAAATGCTATTCTAGGATTTCCTTTGTATACAACCATGGGAGGGCAAGGCAATGAACAAAACAGTGTTTCTGGGTGTCGCTGTGTGCGCGACGCTGGTTTTCGCCGGGTGCCAGACCTGCCCGTCGGAAGACGAGGCCAAAGCGTTGCCGAAGGGGTATTGCGGCTACGGGCCGAAGGTGCGCATGACCTACAGCCTGTTTCAGGGGGTGACTCTGGCGCGGTTGTTCGCGGCGGACACGCCGGCCAGCGCCGTTTTTGCGGGCTGGAAAAAGAATGCCGAAGCGTTGGACGAAGGAAGCGGCTTCGAGCCGCAGGTCCTGGCGCTGTTGAGGCAGCACACCTTGGAACTGCACGGGGCCTCTGCGGGGTTGGGCAATGATGTGACCTTCCGCAGCCTCTTCGCGGACGGCGCCGCCAGCCTCCCGCAGCCCGTGCGGGCGAAACTCAACGCGCTGGAGAAGATGGGGGTCGACCTGCCGTTCCTGCATCCCCTGGCCGTGGACCGGACGACGTTCGACAACATCGTGCAGACGCTTCTGGACATGGGCTTCGGCGGCATGGACCTGTACGCGCTCTATCACACGCCCGCAGACCCCGCCGTATTTTCGGACGCCCACATCGACGCCATAGACGCCGCGCTGGATGCGAAGATTCTCCGCTTCGGAGACATCGACTTCCTGTGTGTCACTGAAGACGGCGCTTCCGCAAAGGCAGCGAACATGTGCTGCAGCAAGACGACGCGCAAGTGCCTTTCATGCAGCGGCATGAGCTGCTCGATGTGTGGGTTGTACTGCTGCCTCGGTTCGAGTTGGTGCTCCCAGTGAGAGGCAGCAAAGCGGTGCGAACCATGACAAGGACCCTCTGACACAGCGCCGTGCGCGCCGTGTCAGAGGACGTTTCCGCTAAGCGATTCTCAAGCGGCTACTCACCGTAGAGGGAGTTGTAGAAGTAGGTGATCATCGCCGCATAGGCACGCGTCACCGGATGAACCGTCGGGTATCTCAGGAAATCCACGTGGCCGTCCAGGTAGAGGACGTTGGCGCCGCCCGGCAAGTGGTTGAATCCGTCCCGGTTGATGTTCTCCGCGAAACGGTCCCACATGATGGGGACGGTGCTTTGCGCCTGGGCAGTGGCCGCGGGGTTATTGATGTCCGTGATCAGGAACCGTTCAATGCCCTCGCGCAACCGGTAGATGGGCGCTTCCGTCGAGGCCGGGTCGACGGTTTGGAAGGACAGGTCCTTGTCGTATACGGTCGAGTCGCCCGTTTCCCACCACGAGTTGACGTGGTCCCAGAACACGCCCGTCCAGGTGGCCGGGTCGGCAAACAGGCGCAGGAACAGGGGGTCTATGGAAGCGTCGGGCGGGTTGGCGTTAGGGTTGGCGCCCTCGACCTCCACATGCTCGTCTAGAATGGCCCAACCCAGGTACACGTAAGAATCCTTTGTGTAAGCGCACGGGTCCACCGCCAACGCGGGGTCGTCCGCAAGATGCCAGTCGTTCTGCGTGAAGTCGGGGCTGGATGGGCACTGAAAAATCTCAAGGTCGTTAATATATTCCGGATACATGGATTGTACGTCAGGCAACAACGACCGTGAGTTGGGAACATCGCACACCACCTGGTCGCTTGAGGTTCCCTCCTGGCTCCAGGACGTTTCCCACCGTTTCAGCGTCGGAAACCGCTCGCCGTTGGATTCGTTGGCATACATCTTGAAAACGAGACCGAACTCCTTCAGGTTGTTCTGGCAACTGGCGCGGCGGGCGGCTTCGCGCGCGCGAGCCAGCGCGGGCAGCAGGATAGCGGCCAAGATACCGATGATGGCAATGACCACCAGCAATTCGATCAGCGTGAAACCCTTGGGGAATGTCCGCATGGTATGAGTCCTCTCGGTTCCAACAAAATGATAAAAATGCGAACCCAACCGACCCCAAGGATTGCTTTATTACAGATTAATCACATAGGCCTGCGAATGTCAAGGCGAAAAATACTTACAGGACGGCCATCTGAGCGGTCACGTGTGGGGCAAGACTTGAGTAAAAATCAGTTATCTAGGATTAATAGTTTTTATGCACTTCTGATCGTTCCCGCTCGCCGCGGTGTCCAGAAAATGGACGAAGGGCGTCCAGAATCTGGACTGAGGCGGGCGTCCGCCGCAAGATGCGAACACCTGTGGGAATATGCTGAATATCGTAAACTGAAGCAACCAAATGCTTTATAGGAATTGTGCGTTTGCGGGCAATCTTGGCATCAGCATTGCTATAGGCCTGCGCAGCAACCCTTGAGGAGGCTCTGTGGCGGGTGTGGCAGATGCCGGACGAGCGGTGCGTGTCGGGCTGAGCAGCTTGGTCCGGGACGCATGGGCCGTCATTTTCACGCGCATAGTGCGTGTACGGACGGTTGCCAAGACTTGGCAGGCGCCGCAGTCACCGTCATTCGCGTGTCCGGTAAGGCACTGGCCACGCCCGCCCACAGGGCCACCGCCGGAGCGAGGGTTCGAGCAACTGCCGCGCCCGGGGTCAGTACGGCGCCTCCGGGCAGGGATTGGTATTCTGTGCGCGCGTTGTGAATACAGCCAGGGGGACGCAAGAGCGGTTTGAAGCGGGCGCGTGGCAGTCTGCAAACAGGGTCGTCTACATCAGGGCGTCGCGCCTGGAATTAGGGGGCGCGCGACGCCCTGGAAGAGACCTTATCCCGCTCCCCGTTTCGTTCCTCAGGCCGCGCGACTGTCGTGTCGGGGCAGACAAGTTGCCAACGGGAGGAATCCATCGACTAGTATGTCGGCATGCAGTTGGACGACCCGATAGAGACGATGCCGGGCATCGGCCCGAAGCGCGCGGCGGTGCTGGCGCGCCTTGACGTGCGCACGCTGCGCGACCTGCTCCTGCATGTGCCGCGGGCCTACCAGGACCGCCGCCGCATGACGCCGGTCAGCGAGGCGGCGCCGGGAACCGAAGTGACGATTGAAGGAGAGGTCGTCTCCGCGCGCCACGTGCGGCTGCGCGGGCGGCTGTCGATGGCGGTGGTGCGCGTGCGCGACGCGACGGGCGCCTTGAACGCGACGTTCTTCGGGCGCGGCTTTCTGGCGCGCGCGTTGCCGCCGGGCACGCGCCTGATCCTCAGCGGGAAGGTTGAGTCCTACCAGGGGCCCGCTTTGAGGAACCCGGAATATGAGGTCATGTCCGGGGATGCGGAAGATTTGCTGCACACGGGGCGGATCGTGCCGGTCTACCGCCTGACCGAGGAGCTCTCCCAGCGGATGCTGCGCCGCTGGGTCGCACAGGCGCTGGCCGAGACGGACGGGTCCGTCGCGGAAACGCTGCCCGCGCAGTTGCGGAGCGCGCATGGGTTTCCAGAGGCTGATGCGGCGGTGCGCGCGGTTCATTTCCCGGCGACATTGGAGGCGGCCGAGGGGGCGCGGCGGCGTTTCGTCTACGAGGAATTGCTGGCGCTGCAGGCCGGCATTCTTCAGGAGCGGGCGGCGCGCGCGCGGGAAGAATGCGGTATCCGGCATGAGACGGGCGGGCCGCGCCTTGCGCGCTTGGCCGCCTCATTGCCGTTCGAACTTACCAGCGCTCAACAGCGCGCCATACACGACATTCTCGGCGACATGGCCGCGCCCCGGCCCATGCTGCGGCTGCTCCAGGGGGACGTGGGCTGCGGCAAGACCGCGGTCGCGCTGCACGCGGTCGCCGCGGCCGCGGACGGCGGCTATCAGACGGCGCTCATGGCCCCCACGGAAGTGCTGGCCGAACAGCACTTTTTTCACATGCTGCGGACGCTCGAACCGTTCGGCCTGCGCGTGGCGCTGCTGACCGGCGCGATGAAAGGGGCCGCGCGCATCCGCAAGGACATTGCCGCCGGGGCGGTGGACCTGGTCGTGGGCACGCACGCGTTGATTCAGGAGAAGACCGCCTTCCACCGCCTGGGCTTGGCCATTATCGACGAGCAACACCGCTTCGGCGTGCTGCAGCGCGCGCGGCTGGTTGAGAAAGGCGAGCAGCCGGACGTGCTGCACATGACCGCGACGCCCATCCCGCGCACGCTCGCGCTCACCGTGTATGGCGGCATGGACATCACCGTCATCGACGCCATGCCGCCGGGCCGCAAGCCCGTAATAACGCGCCGTGTGCCGCCGGAAAAGACAGCGGAACTGCACGAATACATCGTGCGCGAGGCGCAGGCAGGGCGGCAGACCTACCTTGTCTGCCCGCTGGTGGACGAGTCGGACCGGCGCGCGCTGCGCAGCGCGATCCGCCATTTCGAGGAACTGTCGACGGGCCCGCTGGCGCGCGCGCGCAGCGGCCTGCTGCATGGCCGGCTCGACGCGAGCGAGAAGGAGGCTGTCTTGCGGGGCTTTCAGTCCGGCGCGATAGACGTCTTGTTCTGCACGACGGTCATCGAGGTAGGCATCGATGTGCCGAACGCGACGATCATCGTCATCGAAGACGCGGGCCAGTTCGGGTTGACGCAATTACACCAGCTACGGGGCCGGGTTGGGCGCGGACCCGAGCAGGCCCACTGTTTCTTGCTGGGTGAAGCCGCAACCGAAGACGCGCGGCGGCGCCTCGAAATCCTCTGCGAAACGGCCAGCGGTTTCGACATCGCGGAAGAAGACCTGAAACTGCGCGGTCCCGGCGAGTTTCACGGCGTGCGCCAGGCCGGGCTCACCGACCTGCGCGTGGCGGATCTGGTCCGCGACGCGCGCCTGCTCGACCAGGCGCGGCGCGACGCCCAGGCGATTCTGGAGCGAGACCCGTTGCTGGAGCGGCCCGAACACCAGGGGTTGGCCGCCGCCGCGCGGCGATTCCTTGCGGTTCGCGCGTAAC
>JAGMZX010000047.1:16200-38372 GCA_018005585.1 Candidatus Hydrogenedentota bacterium
GGTTGGCCCGGCTGCGCCGTATTGCCCGCTATGATCGTGTTGCCCACCGTGCACACTGCGCCGCCCACCCCGCCCGCTGCGACCCGCCACTCGCCCGGGGACGCGGCCGTAACGCACAATCGGCGCGTCCGGGACCGTTGCCTGTAGCAGAGCACAACCCGCTCGGGTTGCCAAGCACTTTCTTAGCGCAACGGTACGGCTGGACAGTCGGCCGACTGGTCCGAGGTTTGGGAAGTTCGAGAATAGGGGTACAGAGCTGCGGCACCTTGACCCGTCAGATCTGTCCGGGGCACCATCCTGAGGGGTTTTCCTGGTTTTTGGGTCGTGTTGACCCATTGTAACGGGAGTTGTTAGGATAACGTGAACGTCTTGGCTGGCAATAGCTGCCCCGTAGCAGGCGGCGGCTGGGGGACAGCCCCTATTGGGGTGAACCGTGTAAAGCGCATGTTGATACGGTGAAAGAGAAGCCTGAAGCGCGGTCCAGGGAATTCGAGAACTTGGTTCTCGAACATCTGGACATGATGTATGCGGTGGCGTTGCGATTGACGCGCAACGCCGCTGATGCTCAGGATTTGACTCAAAACACGTTGGTGAAGGCGCTGCGTTTCCACAACAAGTTCAAGGAAGGCACGTATATCAAGGCGTGGCTGCTGACCATCCTGCGCAACACGTTCATCAATGAATACCGGCGCAAAGTGCGCCGGCCCACCTTTGTGGAATTGACGGGCGCGGAACCTTCCGAGGACCGGCTGCCGGACCCCGAGGTGTCCTTCGAGCCCGAGCCGGGTAGCACGAAAGACCTGCTGGAACTCCTGGACGACGAGGTGAAGGAAGCCGTGGAATCGCTGCCGGAAGACTTCCGGGTGGCGGTCATCATGGCGGACCTCGAGGACAAGTCGTACAAGGAGATTGCCGATGCGATGGGCTGCCCGCTGGGTACGGTCATGTCGCGCTTGTACCGCGGCCGGAAGCTCCTGCGCGGCAAGCTGATGGAATACGCGCGGGAGCGGCGCATGGTCAGCGGCCCGCTCAAGGAATGAGTATTCGGCGACACCCCCAAACGGGGGGCTGAGCACTCCCTCTCAGAAAGGTGGTCACGTTTGGACCGCGCAAGCTCTTGTCCGCCGCAGCTCTTGCGAAGGCGGATGCGTGCGCTTCGGTCTCCGCGGAGCTTGTCCGCGAGGGGAAGACCGCCGGGCAGGAAGCTGGCGCAGTCTGCATGAAACGCAACCCGACGTCAGCGAACTCGTGAAACGGCTCATGACGAAGCGGCTCATCAGGGGCGCGTTACTCGATATTCCCGGCTTCGAGCAAGATGCTGAATTGTGGCGGAGCAGACTTCCGCCCCTGTCGTCCTAACTGTGTTTCCAGAAGGCCGGCAGGAACAGCACGCAAATGCTGAATAACTCGAGGCGGCCCATCACCATGCACAGGGACAGCAGCGCCTTGCCCGCTCCGGGAACCTGGCTGAAGTCCTCGACGGCGCCGACGAGCTCCATGCCGGGGCCGACGTTGTTGAGGGTGGCGGCCACCGAAGTGGCCGCGCTGGCGAACGGGAGACCCAACGCGGCCATGCACAGGCTGGCCCCGACAAAGACGGCGATGTAGAGGACAAAGAACGCGTAGACCATGCGTTGCACGCCGTCGTCGATAATTGCGTCGTTGATGCGGATGAGCCGGACGGTCTTGGGCCGGAACGTGCTTTCGACGCGCCAATAGACCATTTTCGCGAGCATGACGATCCGGATAACCTTGATGCCGCCGCCAGTCGAGCCCGCGCAGCCGCCCACGAACATCAAGACGACTAGGAGCATGCGCGAAAACTCGGGCCAGCAGTCGAAATCGTGGGTGCAGTACCCGGTGGTGGTCATGATCGAGACGGCCTGAAACGCGCTCAAGCGTATAGCGTGCGGCGCGCCGTACGGGCCGCTGGCAGGGAGCGTCGCCCGGTCGTCTGCATCGCCTGCGATGGCTGCGTTGCCCGGCCGCGATGCAGGCGCGGCCCAGAGGAGGTTGACGGCAATCAGGAACGTGGCGATCACGAAGATTGCGATGTAAACGTTCCATTCCGTGTTTTTGAAGAGGGCGCGCCAGTCGCCGTGCCACATGGCGAAATAAAGGCTGAAATTCGAGCCCGCAAGGGCCATGAAGACAATAATGATGATTTCGACGGCAAGGCTGTTGAATCCGGCAATGCTGGCCTGGCGCGTCGAGAACCCGCCGGTGCCCAGGGTGCCGAAGGTATGGCATAGCGCCTCGAACAGGTTCATGCCGGCAGCCATGAGCAGGACCGTCTGCGCCACGGTGAAGGCGAGATAGATGCGCCAGAGGATGGACGCGGTGTCGCGGATGCGCGGGCTCAGGCCGGAGGGCTCGGGGCCGGGCGTTTCCGAACGGAACAATTGCTTGCCGCCCGCGCCTAGGTAAGGCAGGACGGCGATGAACAGCACGATGATGCCCATGCCGCCGACCCAATGCGTGAAGGAACGCCAGAACAGGATGCCCTTGGGCGCCGCCTCGATGTCAGTGAGGACTGTCGAGCCCGTGGTGGTGAAGCCGGACATGGATTCGAAATACGCATCGATCGGCCCCATGACGCCGGCGAGCATATAAGGCAGCGCGCCCGCCCCGGCCAGGAGGAGCCAGCCAATGCCCACGAGTCCGAGCGCCTCGCGCTGGAAGAGGATGTTCTTGGCCCGGCGCCCCAGGAGTGTCATCAGGCCTCCGGCGGCAGCCGTAAGCGCCATCGCCTTGAGAAACGCTATCAGCGTGGCCCACTCGGCGTACCAGACCGACCAGGCGGCGGAGGGAGCCATGAGCGCGGCGAGCGCGAGCAGGAACTGCCCGAGGAATTTTGAAACAACCCAGGGATTCATTTGCGGAAGAGCTTTTCCGCCGCTTGGACCGCCTCCGCCATGGCGATCAGGATCACATGGTCTCCCGCGTGCAGTTCATCGTCGCCGCCCGGCACGGTCACGTGTTTGTCGCGCAGGATGGCGGCGACGAGCGCGCCGCGCGGGAACTTCGATTTCAGGTCCCGCAACTGTTTGCCGAGCACGCTTGCGCCGTCGTTGATCGTGAGCTCCACCACCTCGACCTGCCCCTCCCCGATGACGGCCAGCGAGGTGACTTCCCGCTGGTGCACGAGTTTCACGATGCGGTTGGCTATGGCCGTGCGCGGCGTGACGGCGAGGTCGATGTCCAGGCGCCGGACGAGCTGGGCGAAGTCCGGCTGATGCACGACGGCGACCACCTGCTCCGCGCCGACTTCCTTGGCGAGCACGCAGGCCAGAATGTTGCGCTCGTCGTCACCCGTGGCCGCCACGACCACATCGAACCCGTCGATGTGTTCCTGTTCGAGCGAGACGCGCGAGACCGCGTCCCGGCAGACAACCTTGGTCTTCTTGAGCTTGGTGGCGAGCTGGTTGGACCGGTCCGGTCTGCGCTCGAATATTTTGACGGACTTCGCCTTGGCTTCAAGCGCCTGGGCGAGATGGAGGCCAATCTTGCTGCCGCCGAAGATCGCCACCTTGCGCGGGCCAAGGTCGACATCCTGAAAAAGCTGCTGCACGGAACTCAGCTTGTCGCGCTGCCCCACCAGCGTGACCTGGTCGCCCACCTCGATGACCGCGTCGCCGTGCGGGATGAATACCTTCCCGCCCCGGTTGATCACGCCCAGCAGGACACCGCCGCCCGGCGGCGCCACGTCTTTGAGCGTCTTGCCGTTCCGGGTGGGTGTCTTGGTGACCTGAATCTGGCGCATATGGATAAGGCCGCGGCCGAAATCCTCGGACGCCGTCGTGCCCGGGTTTTCGATGAAGTGAGCGACTTCGAGCGCCGCGAGCGCGTCGGGGCTCAGTACATAGTCGATGCTCAGAATCGTTTCATAGAGGATGTGAGACTCGACGTACAGGGGATTGTCGACGCGAGCTACCACCTGCTTCGCGCCGAGGCCTTTTGCGGTGGCCGCGGCGATCAGGTTGGTCTCGTCGTTGCCCATCGAGGCCACGAACAGTTCCGCCGCGCCCACGCCGAGGGACTGTTGCAGCATGACGGATGCGCCGTCGCCCGCGACGGTGCGCACGTCCAGCGCGTAATCGATTTCCTCCAGTCGCGCCGGGTTCGACTCGATAACCGTGACGTCCTGCCGTTCGCCGCTGAGCAAACGCGCCAGGTGGAACCCGACCCGGCCCCCACCCGCTATGAAGATGTTCATGTCTTGCGGAGTCCTGTGTTTATAAGGCGGGAAAACCAGACATTCCCCCCGATCTTCCTACAAAGGCTGCGGACTATTCAAGAAATCTCCGTGCGCGCGCGGCGCGTAAACCCGGTCAGGAAGGCCCGAACCCATTCGGTGAGGTCGTCGAGAAGGGAGTAGAACAGGGGCACGATGATCAGCGTGAGGAAGGTGTCCACGGTCATGCCGCCCACGACTGCGCGGCCCAGCCCCTGGAACGTGACACCGCCGCCGCTGGTGGTCAGTGCGAGGGGCACACAGCCCAGGATGGTGGTGATGGCGGTCATCATGACGGGGCGGAAACGGTCGCGGCCTGCCTGCAGAATCGCCTCATTGCGCTGTTTGCCTTGCAGCCGGAGCTGATTGATATGGTCCACGATGACGATGCCGTTGTTGACGATCAGCCCTACCATCAGGATGCAGCCGATAAGCGTCACGATATCGAAGGGAGTGGCGGTGAGGAAGAACAGCCAGAGCACGCCAATGAAGGAGAGCGGCACCGTGGTCAGAATGGACAAGGGCAGAACGTAGGATTCGAACAGGGAGGCCATGACGAGATACACGAGGATGACGGCCATGAATAGAGAGGAGACAAAGCTGAACCAGTTCGACTCCAATTCCCGCAGTTGCTCGCCGAGTTCGATGGAGTAGCCGGTGGGCAAATCGAACATCTGGGCGAGCCGCATCAACTCGTATTTTACGCGGTTAAGCCGCTCGAACGTCGCCGTCGCCGACACCATGACCGTGTTCTTGCCGTTATACCTGTGGATCGACGCCGGGGTCGGCGCGCGCGTGTAATCGACGAGCTGGTTGACCGGCATGGGCTGTCGGCCCGCGCCGATCACGATAATGTTGTCCAGGTTGTCGCGGCTCTTGCGGTTTTCCTCCTGGAACTGGGCCCAGACCGGGACCTCGCGGCCGCCCTGCTTCATGTAGGGCAGGCGCGCCCCGCGCAGCGCCGCATCCACGGTCTGCGCCACGATCAGGGGGCTGATCCCGGCGCGCTCCGCGATGTCCTCGTCGATACGCAGCTGCATCTCCTGCGTGTCCTTCTCGACGTCCGTCTTGGCATCCTTTACGCCCGTAATCCGGGCCATGTAAATCCGGAATATGTCCGCGAACTGCTTCAGGCGCGCGGCATTGTCGCCGCGGAACTGCACGGCGACGACCTCCTCCGCGTCCCCGCGTTCCGCGTCGGCCACATCGAACGTCAATTCGACGCCCGGCATGAGCCGGGGCAACTGCTTGGACAGGATGTCCATCACGTCTTCGGTGCTGTATTGCGGCGATTCCCACTCCGGGCCGTCTTCGTCGGTGAAGAGGTAGACTTCGAGTTTGCCGCCGCTCGCGTTAAAGAACTTGAATACGTTCTTGATGCCGAGAATGTCGCGCCTGCGGTCCAGCTCGTTTTCAAGAGAATTGAAGACCTCCGCGGCCATGTCCACATCGAAGTTCTGATCGAATTCGATGTGGATATCGACTTCGCGCGTATCGAGCCGGGGCAGTTCCTGCATATCCATGCCGGCGTAGGGGACCTTGTAGGTGACGAAAAGAACGGCGCCCAGAATCATGATGGATGCGAAACGCCTGCGCAGCGCGAGGCAGACAACGCTGTCATAGGCGCGGATGACCGACTCGATAAGACTGAAGCGCAGCAGGCTCCTGACCACGCCCTGCCCGCGCTGCCGGAACGCGCCGAACCGCTCGAACAGGGCCAGGCGCTGCTCGCGGATCTGGGTCATGGCGAGGGGGACCACCGTCAAGGCGATGATGAGGCTGCCCATGAGCGAAACCGCAAGCGGCAAGGCGAGCTCCTTCATGAACACCGACATGCGGCCCGCCTCCATGAAGAACATGGGGATGAATACCACCAGCGTGGTGGTCGTGGATGCGGTGATGGCGAGGCCGACGTCGCCGGCCCCGCGCTTGGCGCTCTCGATGATGCTGAAACCCATCTGACGGTGGCGGATGATGTTTTCCACGACGACGATGGAGTTGTCGACCAACATGCCGACGGCAATGATCATGGAGACCATCGAGACGATGTTGAGCGTCATGCCAATGAAAAACATCGCCACGATGGCCACAACAAGCGAGGTTGGGATCGACAGCGCCACGATGAGCGTGGGCCGCACGCGGAACAGGAACAGATAAAGGACGATGATGGCCATGATCCCGCCGTAGATGCCGGAATCACGGAGATTTGCCAATGCGGTCAGAATGAGTTCGGACTGATCGAAGAATATGTTGGTCTCCACATCCTCGAATTGGGCGTCCTGGGGCAACTCGTCTATTACCTTGCGCACGGCGCGGCACGTGGCGACCGTGTTCGCTTCGGATTCCTTGATCGCGAGGACGAACGCGCCGCCTTTGCGGTCTATCGTAGCCTCGCGAATGGGCTCGCGGGTCATGTACCGCACACGCGCTATGTCGCCCAGGCGCACGCCGTTCGGCGTAACGACAAGGCCGCGGATGTCCTCGAGGTTGCGGTATTCCCCGACTGTGCGCACGAAGTACTTGGTGTCGGCGTCGACCAGTTCCCCCACCGAGAGGTTGAAGCTGCTGACCCGCAGCGCGGCGACCAGATCGTAAAGGCCGAGGTTCATGCTGCGCAGCGTGTCCTGATCGAACTCGATGACGATTTCCTCTTCCGGGCGCGTCGTGTAGATGACGACGTCGGCGACGCCGTCAATACGGCGTAGGCGCGGTTCGAGAATCGTGCGAACGCGATGCACGAGTTCCGCCTCGTCGCTTCTTGACAAGACAGCGAGCGCCACGACCGGGATCGAGCGCGAACTGAATCGCTCGATCAGCATGCGGTCCACGTCTTCGGGCAAGATCAGTTTCAGGCGTTCCATGCGGTCGCGCACCTCGGCCGTAGCCTGCGTCATGTCGGTATCCAGGTCGAAGCGCATGTGAATGAAGACGCCGTTGCTGTCGGAAACGGTGCGGATATCGCGCAGGCCGGGGATGGTGCGGAACTCCCCTTCCGCCGGGATGGTGACTTCCTCCTCGACTTGCTCGGGGGACGCCCCGATATAGGGGATGCGGCAATTAATGAACGGCGGGCTGACTTCGGGCAGGAACTGGAGGGGAATGCGCGTCCACGCGATGACGCCCAGGATGAGCATGCACAGACTGAGCATGGTGGTGGTGATCGGGCGCTTGAGCGAGAACTCTACCAGCGAGAACTTCACGTCTTGTCACGTCCGCCGAACAAGTCGTACACCATCGGCATGATGAACAGGGTCAGCAAGGTAGAGGAACTCAGGCCGGCTATGACGACCACGGCGAGCGGCTGGCGGAGTTCCGCGCCCTCCCCGGCGGCGGTGACCATGGGGATCAGGCCCAGAACGGTCGTGATGGTGGTCATCAGGATGGGGCGCAGCCGCACCGTGCCGGCGGCGACCACGGCTTCGCGCTTGGTCATGCCGCGTTCCCGCAACTGGTTGACGTAATCGACCAGCACGATGGCGTTGTTCACGACGATGCCCGCGAGAATAATACCGCCGAGAAAGACCATGATGCTGAGGTCGATGCCGGTCCACCACAGCGCATACACGACGCCGACGAACGCGAGCGGCACGCTGAACATGACGAGGAGCGGGTGCAGAATGGACTCGAACTGGCAGGCCATGACGACGTAAACGAGGAAGATGGCGAGCGCCAGCGCGAAATTCAGACTCTGGTACGAGACCTCGAGTTCGCGGTTCTGCCCGCCGAGTTCGTAGTAATAATCTTTCGGCCACTGGACCGTTTGCAGGAGGCTCCGGATGTCATTGGACACGGCGCCCAGGTCCCGGCCTTCGACATTCGCCGTAATGAGCACCACCTGCCGCTGATCGATGCGCCGGATCTCGCTCGGGCCTTTCTCTTTGCGGATCGTGGCCACGGCGGAAAGCGGCACAGGCGGGAACCCGTCGGTGACCGCCACCTTCGCCAGGTCCTGCTCGTTGCTCATGTATTCCTGCATCGTGCGGACGCGCACGTCGATCTTCTCGCCTTCCTGATCGAATTTCGTGGCCACGACGCCGGCCACTTCGCGGCGGAGCCGTTCGGCCACCTGCCCGGGGGTCAGATGGTGCGCGGCCAGTTTGGGCCGGTCAAAGGTGATGATTAGTTCGGGATACCCCTCCTGAACGCTCAACTCGGCGTCTTTCAAGCCCGCGACGCCGTCAATGCGCGCGAGCGCCTCGCGGCCGAGTTCTTTCAGCTGGCTCATGTCATCGCCGATGATCTGCACCTCGACGGCCGTCTTGAAACTGAACATGGTCGGCAACGTGAAGGTGATTTTCTCGTCGGGGGTCACCACCGCCGCGATCCGCGCGCGCAGGTCTTCCGTAATCTGGTCCTGGATGGGCGCCGTTTCCGTCGGATTCTTCAGGCGCACGGTGAACTGCGCCATGTTCTCGCCCCGTTCCCGCTGGGCTTCGGTCTTCTCTGAACCAATCTCGACCGTGACCGATTCGACCAGGGGGTGCGCGCGCACGACCTGCTCAACACGCCGGGCGCGCTCTTCCGTCTGGGCCAACCGCGTGCCCGGCGGCGCGTCGAAGCGGATCCCGAATTCCCCCTGCTTCATCGCTGGGATGAGTTCCTGGCCGAAATTGCGGGCCACATAGCTGGCGTGCACGGAAAGCGCCAGCACCCCGAGCAGTATGACGGGGGAGAGGCGCAGGGCGTGCCGCAGCGTGAAGGCATAGCTGGCCCGAAATGCGTTAAACCCGAAGTCGAACAGCCTCACGGGGAGCCAAAGCAAGGCGCCGAGGATGGACCGGATGACCCAGACGAAGCCGAACAACACCACACACACGAAGAACAGGACCGTCACCAGCAGCGTGATTGCGGCCCGCAGCACTACCTGCAAAGGGTAGAGGACCAGGAGAAATGGCAGGAAAAGCACGGCGCCCAGGAAGGACAGCACGTTCGCGGCCGTGACTTGCGCGCGAAGCCGGCGCAGCGCGGAAACAGTAGGTTGGAAAGTGTCTTTGAAGGAGTCGACGAGATACTCGCGAATATACCGAAGGCCCATGATGGGAAGCAGGACCAGCGAGGCCGCGCGGCCTTTGCCCTGCTCCCGGCGCAATTCGTGGTAGCCCCGGAGTATCCAGACGACGTCGCGGTCGCCTGCCACGGCGAACGCTTGACGCGAGTACACCATCGGGATCAAGTAAAGCGCCACCAGGAGCGAGGCGAGCAGCGAGAACGTGACGGTCAGGGCGAGGTCGCTGAACAACTGGCCCGCGATGCCCTCGACGAACGCAATGGGGAAGAACACGCACACCGTGGTCAATGTCGAGGAGATGACCGCGGAGGAGACTTCTTTGGCGCCGCGCTCCGCGGCGTCGACGGGGCCGTCCCCCTCCTCCTTGCAGCGGAAGATGCTCTCAAGCACTACGATCGAGTTGTCCACCAGCATGCCCACGCCCAGCGCCAGGCCGCCGAGCGACATGATGTTGAGCGAGATGCCCCGCATGAACATGGGCAAGAAGGTCGCTACAACGGAAATGGGGATGGAAATGCCGATGAGCAGCGTGCTCTTCAGTTCGTGAAGGAACAGAAACAGGACGATCAGCGCCAGGCCGCCGCCCACAATCGTCGCGGAGCGCACCTCGTTAATCGAGTCTTGAATGAACCGCGACTGGTCCGTGATCACGGACAGGTTGACGTCCCCAGGCAGCCGGTCCAGCAGCGTCGCCGCGCGCTCCCGTTTGGAGATAATGGCCTCTGCCGCATCCCGGCTCAGTTCTTGGCCGTTGAGGCGCGCCGTCGCTATCTCCTGGCGGATGGCCACCTCGCGCCATTGGCGGTCCCAGAAGGTCTCCTCGTGGCGGAAGCCAAGCAGGTCCTTCACCTGTTCGCAGACCTGCACGGTATTGGCGTCGCCTTCCTTGAAGACGTCGAGTTCGACCGCTTCCAGGCCGTTGATATGCACGATGGTCTCGCGTTCCTTCGCGCCGAGTTGAATACGCGCGACCTCTTCCAGGTAGACCGGGCCGGTTTCGAGCATGGAGACCACGCTGCGGCTAATCTCGTCGAGGCTCTCGAACTGATTCAGCGTGCGCACGAGATATTCGGTCTTGCCTTCCTGCAGGCGCCCGCCCGAGAGATTGATATTCTGTTGCGCCAGCGCGTTCTCCACCTGTTGCAGCGAGAGGCCCTTGCTCTTGAGCACCTCCGTATCCACGAGGACCTGGATTTCCTTTTCGCGGCCGCCCTTCACCGCCACCTGCGCGATGCCCACCTGCGCTTCGAGATCGCTTTTCAGGTGGCGCTCCGCGGCTTCGCGAATCTCCGTGAGCGCCTGCTGTTCCGCTTCGGCGTCGGCGTCTTCGCCCAGCGCTGCGGGCGTGATGGCGATGCGCATGACGGGGTCTAGCGTGGGGTCGTAGCGCAGGATCACGGGCTTCTCGGTGACTTCCTTGGGCGGGTCGAAGAGGTCGAGGCGGTCGCGCACGTCCTGCATGGCCACGTTCATGTCGGTGCCCCAGGTGAATTCGAGGATGATCTCCGACAGGCCCGGGGAGGACACGCTGTTGATCTCGACCATGCCGCTCACGATGCTGAGCATCTCTTCGAGGGGGCGCGTGACGAGTTTCTCGACATCGGCGGGCGCGGCGCCCTCGTATTCCGTGCGCACGGTCAGCGTCGGATAGGAGATGTCGGGCATGAGGTTAATCGGCAGGTTCTGATAGGAACGCCAGCCGAAGACAATGAGCGTGAGGAACAGCATGGCCATAGTGACCGGCCGGCGGATCGCCATCCGGTACTGCCGCTGCGGCTGTTCTTGCATGGGCGCTTCGCTCATGGGCAGTCGTGGTTACTCTGTTCTTCGCCGCAGATACTACGGCAAGGGGGATGCGTCGCGCCACTGTGCCGGGCGGGGCGCGTTCAACTGGCGCCGCTCAGAGCGTTGCGCGCGTTGCGGCGTTCTCCCCGGGCTAGTGCAAGCGCCTCATCGGCCGTCAGCGAGGCGAGCGCGTCGATTTCATCTTCCGCCGTGGTGATCTTCACCTGCGAACCCGGTTTCAGCGTGTGTTGCCCCAACGTCACCACGAGCATGTGTTCCTCGAGGCCTTCGACCACTTCTATGCTGTTGCTGTCTTCAAGTCCCGTCTTGATTTCGATACGCTCCGCGACAAGGGCGGGCTGTTCTTCCTCGGCGGGCGCCGCGCCGGCCGTCTCGCCGGCCTCCTCCGCCGCGTCGTCCGGCGCCGCCTCTTCTTGCACGATCATGAGGTATTTGCGCGCGTTTTCCTCAATTACGGCATCCTTGGGCACCATCAGCACGCCCGCATGCGTTTCCATGATGAGTTTCACGCGCGCGAACGAGCCCTCGCGCAGGAACGGGCGCGCGGCGTCCTCGAAATCGAGGACCACCTTCACCGTGCCGCTGAGCGGGTCGACGCTCGGATTGATCCGGCGTATATGCGCCTCGAATTCGCGGCCTTCCACGGAGTCGATGCTCACCTTCGCCACTTGGTCGAGCCTCAGGCGCGGCAGTTCCTTTTCCGGCGGCATGATGGGCAGGATGTAGCTCTGTGGGTCCACGACCCGGAATACGGGTACGCCCGTGGCGACCATCTGTCCTTTCTGGATGCCGCGCATTGTGACGACGCCGCCAATGGGCGCCTCGATCGTCTGATGTTCGAGCTGGAGTTCCTGCAGTTCGAGCATGGCGGCCGCCTGCTCGTAAGCGAAGCGGGCGTTTTCAAGTTCGAAGGGGCTGAGAATGCCTTCCTTCTGCTGTTCTTCGGCTTTCTCCATCTGGAAGCGTGCCTGCTGCACGTTCACCCGCGTCTGGCGAATCTGCGTCTCGAGCTGTTTGGTGTCCAGCCGCGCCAGCACGTCCCCCTCGTTCACGGCCTGGCCTTCCTCCACGAGCACGTCAATGCATTCCCCAACGCCTTCAGACACGACTTGCACGTGCTTTTCCGCTTCCACGCGCGTCGTAGTCTCGAAATATGAAGAAATATCGCCCCGTGCCGGCCGCGTCGCTTCGACCGGAACCAGCACGAGGTCGTCCAGGGCGCTGCCGCTCGACTGACCGGAGGGCATGCCCTCGGCCGTGTTATTGCACCCGGCGAGGGACAGCAGAACGGCGAAAACGCCTAATCCTAAGCCAACGTAACGCATGAGCTACTGTCCTTCATTGCCTCTTTCGCGCGCTTCACTGACCGCCACCTGATACAAACACTTTGTATCCGGGGTGTTCTCCGCCTCAACCATACAATATACTACATTGGACTGCCGATCATTACGCGGGGTTTTCCGTTCTCCAGGCCCGCCTTGTCCCTGAGGCCCTTGTCAGGGCTCCAATTATCTTCCTCCTCCTGATGCCCGCGCGGCAGCAAGGCCTCCCGATTATGCGACTTCTACTATAACAAATAAATCGAGGAAACACAAGTCCTAGTTGTCAAGCTTCAGGCGCAGCACAAAATACGGTGTCTGAACGAATCACGGGGGCAGCCCGAGCCAAACGCGAAGAGAGGGGCGTTGACCAGACCCAGAGCGCTGATGGCGGGCGGTTTCGGGAGCGGAGCACCCAGCCCGACGGCTCCGCCCGTCCCTTGCATACTGGGAATGAACCGGGCAAAGACGTCCCGCCCCCGCCGCGCCGTGCAGCACGAAGGACCGCGTCACAGCGGGGCTTGCCGGCAGCCACTCCCGGTCGCGCCACGCCTGCAAACGCTCTTACTCCGTGTTCTCCGAGCGTGTGCGGTGCATGCTTATTCCACACCCGGGCAGAAGCCGTCTTCGCCGTGGTCGCAGCGGTGGTACGCGCCCGCGTTGTAGAATTGGATCACCCGCAGCAGTTCGGTAATGCTGATCGCCCAGTCCTGCGGCGCGTAATCGCTCGAATGGTAGGCGCAGGCCTTCCCGGGGACTGGCACAAGCGACCCCGCGCTTCGCGGGGGAGACGTGCCTGTTTGTCCCCACCTCAGCCAGGCTAAAGCCTGTACTACGAACCTCGTCTTCAGAAAACCGGCTCGCGTCCTCCGCGCCTTCTTCTCCGTGTCCTCTGTGTCTCTGTGGTGAAAGACCATGCTGCCGCGTCACCCAGGCGCGCCAAAGCTTGATGTGTTCCTCCGGTATCTCCGGCAGTTTGATGCCGTGTTTCCGCATGTACGCCTCTACAAACGGCGAACGCTTCACCTCCAGGGGGTTCACGAATTCCCACGGTTCTTCCGCGTCAAGGCTCGGGGACACGTCTCCCCCGCCTTCGCTGCAGCTATGGCGTGGCAAGCTCGAAGACTCGCTCGCTTGTGCCAGTCCCCCGTCGGGGCCGGGCGCGTACCCGTCTTCCGTCGTCGCGTCGCAGTGATACCCGTGCGCGTTGTAGAACTGGATCACCCGCAGCAACTCGCTCATCGCGATCCGCCAGTCGCCGTCCCGGTCCGCGCTGTGCGGGCCCGTCGGCGGCCCGCCTTCGCCCTCTCCTTCCCCTTCGCCGATGATGCGCATCACGAACTCATACGCGCCGATATCGAAATCCGAACCATCGCCCCGCGGCTCCGGCGACCCGTCAAACCCGCGCGCACGGCCCACGATATCCGTCGCCGCCTCGGGCACATACGCCCCGGCATCGATGCACGGCGAATCCGGCCGCAAACTGAAATCCCCATGCTCCGGGTCCACGAACCCCGGATCGAGCGAAATATTCGTCGGCTCCCCGGACGTGTCGTTCTCGATACAGGAATAGGTGGGAACCAGACCGTCGTAGAAGAGTGCTCCCGTTGGCGTCGTGTTGTCCCAGAAAATGCAGTTCCGAATGTCCGGATCCGGATCGAGGTTGTCCGGCCCTCTGTCGAATAGTCCATCGGCATATCCAACGGAATTGCCCACTACGGTATTGTTATAGAAGATGCCGGTGCAGACGGTAAACAATGATCTTGAATCGCCCGTGAAGTCATTGTTGCAAACAAGGTTACCGACGACATCTTGGCAGTGCCCCATTATGAAAGCCGTACGCCAAGAACTTGCATTGTTGAGAATTACATTGTATCGGACATCCGTGCATTCTTGCATTACGCGGACTAGTCTATCCGACCGCGTCCCGATAATGGCATTTCGCCATACATGGTCCGCGCCCCAAATCTGGTAGTTTCCCTCACTCACGGAGTTCATGTTCTTAGAGATATAGTTTCCCTCGACGCGGCCTTCCGACGCAACGCCGAAGAGCCCGAAACCCGTGTTGCCGACGATCACATTGTTGAGAATATCCCCGCTGAAATGTTCCACCGCGCCGGAATGGCTGCCAATCGTGTTATCTGCGATAAGGTTTTCCTCGAGTGAACCCGAGCCGCTTGCCACACAGGTTGTACCAATATTCCCTGTGATGATGTTTCTACGAATCACAGCAGTCAACGTATCCACTGCACTATAATAGTTGGCTATATTGTAGGCGATTAGATTGTTTTCGATAAGGCCACCGCAGCCAAAGATGCCGCCCCCCAGCCCCCGTTCGTAATCGCAGTCATCCGGCCAGTCATCACAAATCTCCAATCCAAGTGCTTCATTCTCGATAATGATATTGTCCCGAATCACCCCGAGACACCGGTACACGCCGGCGCCTTCGCTAAACACGAGTTCCGTATAAGAGCCGCAGCGATTGTTCCGAATGATGTTGGACTCGATCGTCGGCTGAGCCCAATCCAATTCCGAAAACACTTCCCCGTTGCTGCCGTGAAATCCTCCGCCCTGATGGGCAAAACCATTCGTGATTGTAAACCCCGTCACCACGCACGCGGTCGTTTCCATGCCCAGAAAGGTAATCACGGTGCCGGCCTCGTTCCCGTCGATAATCGTGGCCTCCACCGTGGCCAGGTCCCGCGGGTTCGTGGAACGCAGCACGACGTTCTTGCCCAGCATGTGGATGTTCTCGACATAGCGGCCGCGCGACACTACAATCTCATCGCCGTTCTTCGCGGCATTGATCGCGGCCTGGATGGTCGGGTACTGGCGCGGCACGTGGAGTGTATCTGCATACGGATCCACACATATGAAGAACAGGAGAAACAAAGCTTGAAGGGTGCATCTGCGTCCCGGCCCGTGACGGGGATTTCGCGAACCGGTCAGGAGCAGCGCAAAGAATGGGCGAGGGTCTACCATGGCGGCTCGAAATCCTCTGCGGCGTCGAGCGCCGCCTGGATCGTGGGATAACCGGGCGGAACCTGCAGCACGCTTGCCATCGCAGGCACAGCGCCGACCAAGGAAAAGAGAAGCAGAGAAAGTAGCGCGGCTGAAAAGCCATGCCCCACGAAGACGCCGAAGCGGCGCGCCTTGTGACGAATTCGGCTGTTCATGCTCCAATCACCTCTTGAACCCCGTTTCCAGTAAGGCCGCAGCTCACGGCAATGAACCGCTGCCCCGCCCCGGAGAAAGGGAAGAGGAAACAGAAAACAGCATAATGGTGATAGTAATTGCCCCGTTTGGGCCAGACCCCGAATCCGCATCAGCCTATTCCCCGCTGTAACACAATCCACCGTTATCACCGGCCCGCGTTTCGCCCACTATTTCCCGACCCGCAGGAGCCGACGTTGCCAGCAAAGCAGATACGGCGCGATTTGTCAAGGCTTCTCATTGCGATTACGAGGACGAGAACGAGCGCGAAGGGCGTTCCGCGGGCCCGGGGTGCGCCTTCCTGAACCCCGGCCCCCTATCGGGTGTTCTTGCGGTGGTAAGACTGTTGACGAGGTGTCGGCGTGACCGCGGGGTGCTGAAAATTGTTGACAGCGCACGGTGAAATTGGCATGATGTTATGTGACAACGAGTTGGACTGCCCCCGGGTACTGCTGCGGGCGATATCCCGCCGAGCAGGAAGGAAGGAGTCTGTTTCCATGAATTGCACGATGCGTCTGTCAGGCAGGGCGATAGGCATGGTGGTGATCGCCATGTGGCTGGCCGGCTGTCCGATAACGCCGCCCGTAACGGATGTCGGGCTCGTGGTGTCACCGGGTTCGCTGGATTTTGGTTCGGTCACGAACACGCTTTCCCTGCAAGTTACGAAGACGGCCTCCTCCGAACCCATGGGGCCGTTGACGGTGGTCAGCTCCGCGAGCTGGCTGGAGCCCCGGGGGTGTGTAACCACGGCGGACGGGTGCGTCAGTGACGGCCCGCTTGACCCCATTGTGGTGCGAGTGCGGGTGGACCGCACCCAGACCTTTCTGGGCACCAATCGCGGTTTCTTGACGCTGATAGCGGACAACGCGTCGAACAAGACGGTCGAAGTCGTGCTGGAAGACCCGATCGAAGTGCGTTTTGCCGCGAGCACGCAAACGCCGCAGGTAAATCAGGTGGTGGCGTTCACGGACCAGAGCGCGATATCGGGCGGGACCATTACCTCCCGCGAGTGGGATTTCGGCGACGGCAGCACCAGCACGGCGGCGGCGCCGCAGCATGCCTACACGGCGGCCGGCGCGTACGCGGTCTCGCTGACGATTCGCACGTCCCGCGGCGCGGAAACGCTCCGCCGCGAAGGTTTCATCACGGTTGGCGGAACCCCGCCCAACGCGGACTTCAGCGTGAGCCCGGCGTCGATCAGTCAGGGAGACACGGTGCAGTTCACGGACCGGTCCACTTCGGCTTCGGGCTCTATTGTGAGCCGGCAGTGGGACTTTGGCGATGGCGAAGCCAGCACGGAGACGAATCCCGTTCACATCTATCAGACGGCGGGTACCTTCAATGTGACGCTGACGGTGGCCACGTCCAGCGCCAGCGATACGGCGACGAAGCCCGTCGTGGTGGGCAGCCGCATTCCGCCGTTGGCCCGTTTCAGCATCGAACCCACCAAACCCAGCGTGGGCCAAGCGGCGAAGTTCACCGATTTGTCGCAACCCGGCTCGGCCCCGATTCTGACATGGCTGTGGGATTTCGGCGATGGCGGTTCGAGCACGGCGCAGCACCCCACGTACAGCTATCCGAATGCGGGGTTCTTCGACGTAACGTTGACGGTGACCACGGCGCACGGGTCGGACAGCACCACGGTGGCGAACGTCGAGGTGCGCCCGGCCGCGCCGGTGGCCGCATTCAGGGCCGATGACGTGGAGCCGGCGACGGGTCAGCAGGTCCGCTTCACCGACTTGTCCACTTCCTCGATGGGGACCATTGTCCAATGGCACTGGGATTTTGGCGACGGGACCACGAGCCTCCAGCGTCACCCGACGCATACCTATCAAGAGGCGGGGCTCTATACCGTGTCCTTGACCGTCACCTCGAACCAGCTTGTTAACAATACCGACACGGAGACCAAAGAGAATTACATTGTGGCGCGCGACAGCGGCGCGGGGGACATTTCGATCTTGCGCGACTTCGTCGACCGCCCCGACCCGAACTATGGCTGGCGCCATATCCAGTCATATGACCTTACCGGCGCGTTCATCCACGTCTTGCAGATGACGTCGCAGTCGTGGCGCGACAAGACCGAGATCGCGTCGGGCCGCATCTGGACCCATTACCTGACGATAGTGGAACCGGATATCAAGGTGTCCAAGACGGCGCTGCTGTTGGTTGACGGCGGTTCCTTCAATTCTTCCGAGCCGAATGAAAACAACGTAGATGATTTCATCGTCGGTTTTGCGATTGCGTCGGGCACGGTTGTGGCGGTCGTGCAGAACGTGCCCGCGCAGCCCGTGACGTTCTTTGACGAGGTGGGTATCCGCGAAGGCAGGACGGAAGACGCAATCATCGCCTACAGTTATGACAAGTTCCTCGAGGGCTACGCCGCGGGCAGCCCCGATTACAACTGGCCCCTGCTCTTCCCCATGGTCAAGGCGGCCGTGCGCGCCATGGACACCATCCACGACGCAGCGCCTTACCTTTCGGAAAAGACGGAAGAAGACGCGGCAGTGGATGACTTCGTGGTGGCAGGCGCCTCGAAGCGCGGATGGACCACCTGGCTGACCGGCGCGGTGGACGACCGCGTGAGGGCGATCATCCCCATCGTCATCGATGTCCTGAACATGGACGAACAGATGATGCACCACTACAATTCCTACGGGTATTGGGCGCCGGCCATCTACCCGTACGCGCAGGAACGGGTCTTCGACCGCTTCGACACGCCCGGCGGGCAGGCCCTGCTCGAACTCGTAGACCCCTATGAATACCGGGGCGAACTGGACATGCCGAAGCTGATTCTGAACTCGACCGGCGACCAGTTCTTCTTGCCCGATTCCTCGCAGTTCTATCTGGAGGGGCTGTTGGGCGAGAACCACGTGAATTACGTGGCCAACACCGACCATAGCCTCGACAATTCGGTGAGCCTGCTCGACCAGACCAGCGCGCTCAGCAGCGTGCTCGCCTTCTATCTTGCCGTGGTGCAGGACGTGCCCCGGCCCGTCTCCACGTGGACGTTCGAAGACGACGGAACCATCATCGTGGACTCGAGTCAGCGTCCCACGTTCGCCGTCCTGTGGCAGGCCATCAATACGCAGACGCGGGATTTCCGGAAGGACACGATTGGCGAGGCGTGGCTGCCTGTCCCGCTGGCCATCGGTGCGGACAACCGGGTCGTGGCGCGTCCGACGCTCGTGCCCGGCGCCTGGAATGCCTTCTACGTACAGTTGAGTTTTGAAAACGCCGCCGAATTGGCGGTCCCGGTGCCCGGCGTTACGGCGACGCCGCAGTTTGTGTTCAGCACACCGGTGCGCGTGCTCCCCGACGTCTATCCCACGTTCGGCGGGGAACGGCAGACGGCGTTCGGCGGCATCTCCAGCGACCCGGTGTTCGTGGATTACATCACGGTCCAGGGAGACGCCTACGAGATGGGCTTGCAGCACGGCCAATTGCTGCGGGACGAGATTCAGCAATTCCTGCCCCGCTACGTGGCGGCGGCCATTTCCGAGAATCCGGTCATAACGGAAGCGTTGCTGGACAGTGTCTGGGAAGACTTCACAGACGGCACGAACCCGCCGCTGGACGCGCGGATTGTCGCGGAGATGGACGGCATCGCCGACGGGGCGGAGGTGGATGCGCAGCTCGTACGCCGGGCCAACATGGTTCCGGTCATCGAGTCCTACGACGGCCATTCCGCCGCGCTCTGGGACGATGCGGTGGCGCCGGGGGACACGCTGTATCACACGTTTAGTCAAAACCAGAATCTGCGCCGGATTACGCAGGCATATCCGCTCTCCGTGGTGTATATTCCGAGCCGCACCAACGGCATTCCGCACACCTTGTTCACGTATGCGGGTTTCGCGATGTCGCCGGTGGGCGTGAATCTGGGCGGGATCAGCGTGGGCGCCATCGGAAACCCCGACGACCCGTACCAGCCCGGCACGAGTCATTTCCTGCCCATGTTCCGCCAGATTCTGTACGACACGACCAACCTGCGCGACGCGTTGTCGCTCGTGTACAACACGCCGCTCTCGACCCGGCACACCTTCATTATCGGGGACGGCCGCTATGAGACGCGGGCCGCCAAGGTGGAGGTCCTGTCGCCGGGCCTGGCGGTAACGTGGTTTGAAAACGACCCGTCGGACGTGTTTTCGCCGCGCGTGCTGCCAGGGGTCGTGTACACCGGCGGACTGGGTCAGGTCTTCGACGGCATTCAGGCCGATTACGGGTTCTTCAACGCGTTCGGTCTCCAGCAGTTGACAAACACCTACTCGACGCCGCACCAGAACGTCCAGAACGTCGTTATCGACACGGCGATGCTGAACTTCTACCTGTCATATGCCAAGGAAGACATTGAGGCGTTTAATCGCAGCGGTTACGCCGTCTTCAACATGCAGGTACTGCTGCCCTAGCCAGACGTGACCGTACAGAGGAAGACACATGGGCTGCCTGCCCGCCGTGGGCGGCCCTTTCTATGCCCAGCCGCCGGCTGGAGTTCAGGAGAGACGCCATGCCGTACCGGGCGCCCCAGATAGTCTCCGGCGCCGGCGCCGTGCGCCGTCTGCGAGACCTCAAAGGCCGCGTGCTCGTCTGCACGATGCAGATTCCCTGGTCCCTTGCGCAGGAAACGCTTGACTGGGAGCCGCACCATGTGCACCTGGTGGCGGATATGGACAAGGCGACCGTCGAGCGGCTGGACGCGGCGCTGCCGCCGTGCGACGTCGTCGTCGGGCTGGGCGGCGGTTCGTGCTGCGACTCGGCGAAATACCTCGCGTGGAAGCGCGGCTGCGACATGGTGCTCGCGCCCTCGATCGTGTCCGTAGACGCGCCATTGACCAACATGATCGCCGTCCGCGTGGACAAGACGGTGCAGTATGTGGGCGACATCTTCCCCGAGAAGCTGCTGATCGACTATGAACTCATCCGGAAAGCGCCGCCGGAACTGAACCGCGCGGGCGCCTGCGACATCGCGAGCATTCACACGGCGCTGTACGACTGGAAGCTCGCGCATGAGCAGACGGGCGAAGCGTATCACCCTGACGTGGCCGCGCTGGCCCGCGGCTGCCTAGAGGAACTGGACCGCAACGCGGACGAGGTCTACCGCGTTACGGACCACGGTATCGACACGATAGTGGACCTGTTCCGGCGCGAAGTCGAATTCTGCGCCCGGATCGGCGTCAGCCGGCCGGAAGAAGGCGCCGAGCATCTCGTGGCCTATAACATGGAGCACCTGACGGGCCGGCATTTCCTGCACGGGGACCTGGTAGGGCTGGGCATTTTCGCCATTGCGCGGCTGCAACGAAACGAACCGGAATGGGCCGCGGACCTGATCCGGCGTTGCGGGCTGCGGTATACCGTGCCCGGCGCCAGCCGGGACGAGATCGCCGCGTCATTGCGCACGCTCAAGACATTCAAGGATGGGGCGGGCTACTTCTACAGCGTCGTGGACACCGTCCCGGTTACGGAGTCTTTTATCGCCGGGACCCTCGATGCGCTTTATGCCGGCTAGCCCCTTGCGGCGCGAACTCCGGGAGTGGTCCGCCGGTCTGCCGGCCGGGAGCAGTGTTTCTCGACGTGATATGCTCTTGTTTTCTTGCACGTGGTTGACGGCGGTCGGGATGGTTATCAGGCATGTGGCGTGACAAGACAGTCTCGGTTATCTTACCGACTTATAACGAGAAAGACTCGATCCGGGCGGCTATCGAGGATTTCTTCGCGCCGGGACTGGTGGACGAGATCATTGTCGTGAACAACAACGCCGTGGTCGGCACGGATGAGGAAGTGCGCCAGACGCGCGCCCGGCTCGTGCACGAAGGGCGACAGGGTTACGGGTTCGCCATTCAACGGGGCTTGCGGGAGGCGACCGGCGACCTGCTGATTATAGCGGAACCCGATGGGACGTTTTCCGGCCACGACGTGATGAAGCTGCTCGCGTACAGCGACGACCTGCCGGTTGTTTTCGGCACGCGCACGGCGCGCGAGTTCATCTGGGAAGGGGCGAACATGGGCTTCTTCCTCAAATGGGGCAACTACGCCGTCGGCAAGCTGATGGAGTTTCTGTTCAACACCACGTTCCTGAGCGACGTGGGCTGTTCCATGCGCCTGCTGCACCGGCAGGTCTACGAGGCGCTGCGCGGCCAGTTCCGCGTCGGCGGTTCGGCGTTCGGGCCACACCTGATGCTGCTTGTCATCTTGAACAATTTCCCCTTTGTCGAGATCCCGATCAATTACCGCAAGCGCGTCGGCGTATCATCGGTGACCGGGAGCAGAACGCGGGCTTTCCTGCTCGGCCTCGAAATGATTGGGATGATCCTGAAATGCCGGATAGCCTCCTGGTTACGACGGACGCCGTACCGGCCGCGCGCCCGTTAGCCTCCGGCGGGCCGGCAAATTCCGGCAGGCGTTGCGCCGTTATTGCAGAGTCTGTTAGGCTCGGTTCATTCGGGTTGGTGTATTGTACAAGTGTTGGTCGCGTGTTCTCGGGGAGATAACACATGTCAGACGTCCCTCCGCCGCGGAATTGGCTCTCGTTCAATCTTGAGAAGGCGGTGGCCTGCCTCATCCAAGACTGGATACCAATCCTGCTTGCGACGCTTGCCCT
>JAGMZX010000048.1:0-31982 GCA_018005585.1 Candidatus Hydrogenedentota bacterium
CGGCGCATCATGAAACCCTCTCCAGCGGCTATTCGCGCGGCACGCGCATCGCTACCGCGCGCCTGCGAGCCTAGCGCGCCGGAACCGCGGCTGTCCAGTCCGGAAGGATACCGGGACCGGCGTTACAGGCCCTGTGGAGAAGCCGGAAGAATGCCCTCATTGAAAACGGCGCAGGGAAGGTCCGGTCAGTCGCCCTTCGGCTCGGGGACTGGCACAAGCGAGTCCCGCGCCGCGCGGGACGAGACGTGCCTGTACCCACCCGCCAGGTCGCGTCAGCCTATTCCCGGGCAATAGCCGTCGGGCGTGCCTTCGCCGGGGCAGAGATGATAGCCGCCGGTGTTGTACAGTTGGATCAATCGCAACAGTTCGGACAGCGTGATCGTCCAACTCGGGCCATCCAGGTAATCGGAAGCGTGCCGCGCGCACGCCTGGTTCGCGCCCGGCCCCGGCGCGTACCCGTCTTCCGTGTCCCCGGGATTTTCCGCACAGTGGAACCCGCCCGAATTGTAGAACTGAATCACGCGCAACAGCTCGGGCAAATCCACCTGCCAGTCGCCGTTCTGGTCCGCCGTGTGCGGACCCGTCGGCGACTCGCCTTCGCCCTCGCCTTCCGCAGCGCTCGCGGGTAGATACCAGACATCGTTTAGAAGCACGCGGTCAAACCCCGAATACGTTTCACCACCTAAGACCCAAAGCCTGTTGTTGAGCACTGCCGAGGTATGCCCGAACCGCGGCCGCCAAGGCGCGTGCTCTGCCACCTGCACCCAACTTACGCCGTCCGTCGATGGCCACACGTCGTTCAGCCAATATAAGCGTGCCCGAGGGTAGCCCTCGCCATATACCCCACCAAGCACCCACATCGAACCATCAAAGACTGTTGTTGTGTGGACAAACCTAACCGGCCACACCGGATTCGTCGAGACCTCTGTCCAATTCACTCCATCTGATGAGCGCCAGACATCGTTCAAGTCTCGCTCCGTGCCCGCAGAGGAATGACCGCCCATCAGCCACATTTCACCGTTGAATACCGTCACCGTATGTCCATATCGAGGCGGCCAAGCCGCATTTGCCGTCGCAATCGACCAGTTCACGCCGTCGACAGAGAACCATACGTCGTTATAGGTCGGATTGCCACCGAGAATCCACAACTTGCCGTCAAATACGGCCACACTATGAGAAAAGCGTCCGGGCCAAGGTGCATGTTCGGTCGCCCGAAGCCAGTCGTTACCGTCCCTTGAATGCCATACGTCATTTTCGGCGCTCAATGATCCACCAAGCACCCACAATTCATCATTGAATACCGCTACACCGTGGTAGCAACGTGGTGACCAGGCAGCATGTTCCGCTATCCGTGTCCAGTTTACACCCTCTTCGGAACACCAGATGTCATTAAGCCCGTATTGACCGTCATGCTCCACGTCACCCAACCCCCCGAGAATCCAGAGCTTTCCATCGAATGCAACCGTTCCATGGCCGTTTCGTGGCGACCACGCCGCCGCAGATGTTGCCTCGATCCAGGAAGGTTCGCTGTCAGTCTCCGCATCCGCGGATGGCAGAAACTCACCCGCCAAACCAATTCCGAAAACCACAAGTAAGCACCATATACGAGTGTCTACAGAAGCAGGTATGCTAACTAACTGAGCGATATACATTGCCCGCCCCTCCTTTTCAAACCGTTAACGCATGTTCACCGGCGAAAATACTTGTCATCTTCATCATCCTTCGGAAGACTGAAAGGAATGCCGTCTTCGAGTAGATAGCCCGCCAGCTTTAGGTTGCCAGCATCGTCAATAAGGGAGACAACCTCGCCGTCACAACGCACCGTGAACGCCGTGCCGCCGCTTTCGCCCTCGGGTTCCGGTTCGAGCGGTGTTTCTTCGTCTTCCATGACAACCCCGGACAAGTACAGCACTCCGCCTTCGGTGATCACGGCCCGGTAGTTCCCGAGAGCGTCTCTGACAATGAATTCGCGTCCGGTCGGACTGGGCAGGCCTAACTCCGTCCAATTGCTTACGTTTTCGACTACATGCGCTCCCGCCTTCATCAGCAGGACATTGCCATTCTCGGCAAAGCGAGCCACCTCCTGCCCCTGCGAGTCGCGCACGACAAACGCCCTGCCGAAGTAGTTGGTGAATGCGTCTCGAACCCGGTAGTACGCCGGTTTTGGGAACCACATCTCCCGCTCGTTCGCTGTCTCCGGGTCGTCTCCCCCACCCTTGTCCACAAAAACGCGCGTCTCTCCCGGCACAAACGGCGCGAATGATGCACACACGCAAAGAGGGGCGTTAACGGGCATCATCATTATCCCCTCCTTCTCAGCCCGATAGACTTTCGGCGGGATGAGGCCGTCCTCACCCCGGAGACGACCACTTCAATGATTCTATCCTAGCGCATATCTCCTTTCTTGTCAAGGACCTTTTCGGCCTCAACGAGGTGCATTGGTAAAGCCTTACTGACAGGCGGTTTATGAATGGGCGAGCCTGCGCTGATGCTTCCTCGACACGGGACAGTCTTGAACAGCGGCCTTGGTTTGGCCGTTACATGCCGAGGCCGCCGTCGATGGAGAGGACGGCGCCGGTGATGTAGGCGGCGTCTTCGGACGTGAGGAAGGCGACGGCGCGCGCGACGTCTTCGGGCGCGCCCACGCGGCCGAGGGGCACTTGTTCCAGGATGCGCCGGACGGCGTCTTCGCCGAGGTGCGCGGTCATTTCGGTCCGGATGTAGCCGGGGACGACGGCGTTGACGGTGATGTTGCGCGAGGCGACCTCGCGCGCGTAAGCCTTGGTGAAGCCGATGAGGCCGGCCTTGGCGGCGCAGTAGTTGGCCTGGCCCGCCTGGCCGTGCAGCGCGACGACGGACGCGACGTTGACGATACGCCCGTAGCGCTGTTTGAGCATGTCGCGCGCGGCGGCGCGGCACGTGTAGAACGCGCCGTTGAGGCCGGCGCGGACCACGGCGTCCCAGTCCTCGTCCTTCATGCGGGCGAGCAGCCCGTCGCGGGTGAGCCCGGCGTTGTTCACGAGTATCGCTACGGGGCCAAGGTCGGCGCGGACGGCGGCGACGAGCCGGTCGACGGCGGCGCTGTCGGCGACGTCGCAGGCGTAGCCGCGCGCGCGGTCGCCGATGCTCGCGGCGGCCCGGGCCGCGCGGTCCGCGTCGCGGCCGCAGAGGGCGACCCTGGCGCCTTCCGCGGCGAATATTTGCGCGCAGGCGAGGCCGATGCCGCGCGTGCCGCCGGTGATCAGGGCGATTTTGTCTTCAAAGCGGTTCATGAGGGGCGCCTCCCGGGAAGGGACGAAAAGGACGGATAAGAGTGAGCCGGCACATCTTGTTTCAAGCTATGCAGGGCGATGTTCCGCAAGGGCGTCCACCTCCTCGAGTGTGCCCGCGGGCAGTACCTCCGGCGCGCCGTCGATGCGCTTGGCGAGACCCTTGAGCACCCCGCCGGGGCCGATCTCGATGACCGGGCCCGTGCGCGCGCGGCGCATCACGTCGGTCCAGCGTACCGGGGACGCCACCTGTTCGGCAAGCAGCGTCCGGATGCGTTCCGGGTCGTCTTCCTCCTGCCCGCTGACGGAACTGATGAAACGGATGCGCGGCGGTTCGAGGGGCATCCCGTCAAGGACCGCGCGCAGGCGCTCGACGGCGGGCCGCATCAGCGGCGAGTGGAACGGGCCGGAAACCCGGAGCGGCACGACGCGCTTCGCGCCCGCCTCCTTCAGCAGCGCCGCAGCGGCGGCGAGCGCGGCCTTCGTGCCGGTGATGATCGTCTGCGCCGGGCCGTTGTAGTTGGCCACGGATGCGCCCTCGGGCAGCGCGGCCTCGATGGCGTCCGCGTCGAGCCCCATAACGGCGGCCATGCCGCCTTCGGGCACGTTTTCGCTCATGGCGCGCGCCCGTTCGAGCACCAGGCCGAGCGCATCGGCGAAGCGCAACGTTCCCGCAACGGCGAGCGCGGGGATTTCGCCGAGGCTGTGCCCCGCGCAGCCGGCAGGCCGCACGCCGCGCGCTTCGAGATGGCGCGAGACCGCAACCTCGACGGCCAGGAGCGCGGGCTGCGCGATGCGCGTGTCGTTGAGCCGGTCCTGCGCGCCGGAGAAGACGGTGTCGAAGAACCCGTCGGGCAACAGGGGCGTCGCCTCGTCGAAGACGGCGCGCGCGGCGGGCGAGCGCTCGAAAAAGTCGGCGCCCATGCCCGGCCGCTGGCTGCCCTGTCCTGGGAAGAGGAACAGGCTCATGACGCTCGCGCGGTCCCGTCGGGCGGGCGCATTTCGCGCTCGACTTCCCGCAGTTCCTCGATATTCTCGCGGATGTGCTCGTTGAGCTGGTTGGCGAACGCGGCGCCCGCGCCGCGGATGGCGTTCGCCAAACCGGCCGGCGTGGACGAGCCGTGCAGGATGATGACGATGCCGTTGACGCCCAGGAGCGGCGCGCCGGGGTATTCGTTCGGGTCCACGCGCTGCTTGATGGCCTTGAGCGCCTTGCGCGCGAGCAGCGCGCCCATCTTGCTCATGGACGAACTCTCGAACTGCTCGCGGATCATCTTGCCGAGGAACATGCCGGCCGCTTCGCTGGTCTTGAGGAACAGATTGCCCACGAACCCGTCGCACACGGCGACGTCGGCCTCGCCCGCGAAGATGGCGCGCGGCTCGATATTGCCGATGAAATTGACGTGCGGCGCGGCGGAGAGCCGCTGGTGCACTTCCTTGGCGACCTGCGTGCCTTTCTGCGCCTCCTCGCCGATGTTGAGCAGGCCGACGCGCGGGCTTTCGACGCCCAGCGTGTAATGGGAATAGGCGATGCCCATTTCGGCGAACTCGCAGAGGTGCCGCGCCGTGCAGTCGACGTTTGCGCCAAGATCGAGCACGGCGACGCGGCCCGTGGCGGTCGGCAGCGCCTGGCAGATGGCCGCGCGCGCCACGCCCTTGAGCGGACCGAGAATGGTGCGCGCCGCGATCATGACGGCGCCCGTGTTGCCCGCGCTGACCGCGGCGTCGGCCTGGTGGTCGCGCACGAGGCGCAACGCCACTGACAGAGACGAGTCTTTCTTGCGGCGGACGGCAACGACGGGCGAATCGCCCATCGTAATGCGCTCGGAAGCATGCACGACGCGAAGGTTGCCGCGCTTGGGGTACGCCTTGAGGCATTCCTCGAGCACGGCTGCGTCGCCGGTCAGTATGATTTCCACCTCGCTCTCGAGGCTGGCCCGCACCGCGCCTTCCACTTCCACTTCGGGAGCGCCGTCGGACCCGAAGGCATCAACGGCAATACGCACGAGGGTTTCTCCGGTGGACCGCGCAGCCGCGGTCAGTCACCCTTGGACGAGACGGCGAGCCTGTCCTTGTAGTGACTGCATTTCGGGCACACGCGATGCGTGGGAATCCGTTCGCCGCAACTCGGGCACTCGGTGGTCTGGGGGGCGCGCAGCGCATGGTGGGAGCGGCGCATATCGCGTTTCGTTCTGGCGGTTTTTCGTTTTGGTACCGGCACGGATTCAATCCTCCGTTGGACGCTCAATAGTATCCCTGAACAGGTCCGCAAGTTTCGCGAACGCCTTGCGTTCGCCGTTTGTATCCTTTTCAACGCAGCCGCACGCGCAAGCGGCCCGGTTCCAGTTAACGCCGCACTGGGGGCACAGGCCCCGGCACGCGGCGTCGCACACGTATTTCAGCGGCGCGGCGAGGACCAGTTCCTCCCACACCGCGGCCGCAAGGTCGACCTCGTTGCCGGCGATGGGCCGGGGCAAATCCGGCTCGTCGGGCAAAACCTCGACCTCGCCGCGCTCCGCGGCCCGCGCCGGGGGCGCGCTCTCGCTGAAGCACCACAGCACTTCCAGATTCAACGGCCACTGCGCTTCTTCGAGACACCGGTCGCAGGCGTGCACGTAGACCCCTTGGAGCCGTCCCCGCACAAGCACTTGTCCGCTGACCAGCGTCGCCGTTACCGCCACGCGCACCGCGGCCATCGGCAGCGGCTCCGCGCCCTCGGGGCGCAATGCCGCCACCTTCACGGCGGCGTCAACAGGCACACCGTACTCCGTAATGGCGCTGAGAGGAATCTTGAGCGAGTCCAAGGCTCCAGCCCTCGGGGCATGGGGTAAGATTGGCGGAAGTCTAACAAAGACAACGCGGCGCAGTCAAACATCCGCGCGCAAATGCGGCCAGGGCACGGTGTAAGCGGCGGAGGGCATGAGGTAACAGGCCGGGCTGTCAACCCCGGCATTGGCGAGGTCCGCCCGCACTTGCTCGAGGGCCTCGGCGAGCGTCGCGGCCTTGCGGCCGCCCATCCACCGCACCTCCTCATCGGAGAGCCGCGTCACGAAGGTGGTTGCGGCGGCTTTTTCCAGGGTGGACAAGGCCGTCTGCCCGTTGATTTCCGCATTCTTGCGCAATTCGGCGATGATGGCGTCGCGGGAACCCAGGCGCAGCCATTGCGCGAATTTGTTGCCGCCGAATCCTTCGGGCGCGGCGGCCAGGAAAACGATATGGCCGCCGGGTTTGACGGCCTGATAGGCGTTGAAGAGCGCCTTGTGGCACTGGACGAAGTTTCTCGCGCTGCCCGCGCTCGCGATCACGAGGTCCGCCCGCTCTTCGATGGGCACGGCGTAGAGGTCCCGCGCGAACCGGGCCGCGGCGCGGAACGCCGCATCCAGTTCCCCGACATACAGCCCCGCAATGGCGCCGGCCCGGTTCAGCACGGTATTGACAATGCAATCCACGCGACACAGGCGCGCCCCCTCGAGCATGTCCTCCGCCACGGGGTTGCCCTCGAGCACGCCGATGCGCACGTCCGGGTTCAGCCGGTTCTCCGTGGGGTGCAGATTCAAGGCGTGGTTGTGCGCGATGGTATCGAGCCCCGCCAGACCGGGCACAAGGGACTTTCGCCCGCCGCCGAATCCCCCAAAATAGTGGAGGACGACCGTCCCCGTGACGATGACGTGGTCCGCCTCGACAAGCCGGCGATTCAACGAGACGGGCGTGCCCCGCGAAGTGCGGCCCAGGAAGACGAGGTTTTCCTTGTCCGCCGGGTCATGAGCATACGCGCGCCCCTGGAACCGGTCATAGACCGCCTCGCCCAGGATGGCCCGCTGTTCGTCGCCTGTTGGGGGGCGGTGCGAGCCGGTCGAGTACAGGAACGAGATGTCGCGCTCTCTCGCGCCGGCCTGTTCCAGCTCTTCAAGCATCGCCGGTAATATCTCGTGGATGCGGGTCTTGCGGAAAGAGTCCGAGACGACGATGACAACCTCCGCGCCGGGCCGGATGCCGTCGAACGCGGCATGCTGCATGCCGATGGGACGCCGGAAGGCCTCGCGCGCGGCGCGCGTGACGCCCGACACGGGCGGCACGTCCGTCACGTCGAGTACGCCCAGGTTGCGGGCCCAATCCAGCGCGGCTTCCTGTGCGCTCTCGTCATAGGGCATCGCGATACGCATGCGCAGCGGATCCCTTGGCCGTTCAGTAGAAGTCGAAGTCTTCGCCGGGCGGCGCGTCGCGCTGGATCATGCAGACGCGCCACATGGCGGCGAAGGCGAGGCAATCGAGCAACGCCAACAACGCCGTAAGGAGGGCCGGCGCCACGGTCATGGCGGCAATTCCGGGAATTACGGCATCCGCCAGCAGGAAGAGCGTGTATCCGAGGAGCCCGAAGAACATCGAAACCGCCGCGAGAGGGAATTGCCGGACCATAGGGGCCAGCAATTGGCCCAGTCTCTCCCAATGCAAGCCGCCGCCGTAGACGATGCAGGCGCCCGTGGGCACGCAGAGAACACAGAGCACCATGCTTAAGAACTCGAGCAGTTGCACGCCGCCGATGCTTTCGTGCACGGCGGCAACGTGCCGCAGCGTCCAGAGCAGGGTAAGGAACAGATTCAAGATGAACCAGGGAGTGAAATAGCGGGCGAGCGCCTCGTAATCGCCGGAACATTTCCACAGCGGCCGGTCGATGTCCTTGCCGAGCCGCGCAAACGCAATCGCCTGAGCAGCGCTGTAGCCGGCGGCCAGCAGGATTCGAGCGCATAGATCGACTGCGCGCAGCAAGGGAGGCAGTTCCTCGAGGGGGCTGTCTCCGGCGAAGGCCAGGCTCAGAAGGCGCACGAGGCTTTCACACCCGCTCACGACGGCAATGAACACAGCCACCGTTGTCCAATTGCGGCGGACGGAAGCACAGGCGTCGAGAAAAACCGCGCGGCCGTTCATTGGGGCGCTTCCTTGCCCCCCGTCTCCGCGGCGCGCAATTGCTGCTGGCGGAAGACAAACCGCGTGATGTCATCCCGCGTTTCTTCCGCGATGCCCACGAACGCGCCGCGCGCCAGGTGCCGGCCCCGCGTCAAGGGCGCCACGCTGACCAGCCGCACGGACACTTCGAGCGGCGGCGCGCCGGCGAGTTCAAGCGTCGTGCGCAGTATCGCGGACGGTTGCAGCGCTTCCTCCACAATAACGGCGAGGCCGCCGCCGCTGAGGCTGGTGATGCGGCCGCGCAGTACCGCGAGCACGGGGCGCTGCCCCAAGTCCGTGTAGTCGTCTTCTTCATGCGCCTGCAACACCGAAACGGCGGCCGTCTGGTCGTACCGGATGCGATAGTGCGCGCGCGATTGCACGCGCTTGAGTTCCTGCGCGTGTTCAAAAACCCACTGGTTGGCGCTTGCGTCGATCCGGACCAGCCTGGCGGTAAAGAGGTAGCGCGCGTCCTCGTCGCGCCACATGCGGCACCGCAACAGTTCGCCCGGCTTGAAGCCGGGCGGCGCGGCTTCGTCCGCGGGTTCGGCGCGGAACCGCGCTTCGTCGACGCCGGCCACGCGCATGCTGTGCCATTGCGGGCTGCTGATGTCCCGCGCCACCCAGAGGATCTGCCCGGCGCAGAGTTCGCGCGTGGACTGTATTTGTCGGCCAAAAGGCACATAATCCAGCCCCAGCCGCACGCGCAGTTCACGCAGGGCGGCGCCCCGGGCTTCGACGGCCTGCGCGCCGCCGGTGCGCGCCAGTTCCTGTATCTCGCGGGCGGCGCAGGCGTCGAAGCTGCGGTACTCCGTGAGCGCCCGCAGCGGGCGGCGCGGCGCAAACCGGCGCAGCAGCGATGCGAGCAGGTCCCACTCGTTGCCGGACAGTTCCCGCTCTTCCGCGATCCGGCGCACGGCCCGCCACTGTTCGCGCAGGTCAGCCCGGTGCTGCCGGTAACGGCGCGCGCCCTCCAAGACAAAAGCGAGGGCCAAAACGGCGAGAATCGGCCACACCAGCCAGTAGAGCCCGCCGCCCCAGGTGCTGACATCCTCGATGCGCCAAAGCGGATCATCCGCGGCCGCTGGGTGCGCAAGCACCAGCGCCGAACCACTCCACAGCGCCATGATCAGGCAACGCCGCATAGGCAGTTTCTTTCGTCCCGTGTCCCTCGCGGGTGCGCGCCATGCGCCCCGGGGACCGGTCCGATTATAGAAAGGCGCGCGCATTCGCGCAATGCTTTCCTCAAGAGCGCGCCGTTTCTCGCGTATGGCTGGAACAAGCGCCGGAACTTCGGGAAGGAGCCGCTACTCGACGATGAAGCCGTCTTTCTCGAGCTCTTTGGACAATTCGGCGCGCGTGATGCCGTTGTAGATGACCACTTGTTTCGGGTCCGGCACTTCGAAGAACTTGCGGAGACGGCGACGGTGCATGAGGTCGGCAATGACCAGCGGGTCGTCCGACTCGAGCACGTGCAAGGTGCGCAACTTCACGCGTTTCATGGCGCCGCGCCAGTCCTCCAAGGTAGTCATGACGTTGAGGGGCAGCGCACCGCCCCGATTATAGGTCATCAAAAAGTTGACGAACGCGTCGCCGTCATGCCCTTCCTGGATCGCCTGCGTGAAGGATTCCTTCGTCACCTGATAGACGGTAGCCTGGCCCGTGCTCAAGCGCGTGGCGAACTGGTCCAAAGGGGCGGTGAGCAGCGGGTCCATCTCTTCGGTGGGCACCACGATCTCGAAGTTGGGTTGCACGATGAATTCGCATTTGCGCGGCGGAAACGCGTCGCGCAGCCGGATGGGCTCGCCGTTCGTCAGAAGCAATTCGCCCAGTTCCGTGATCCGGAACAGGCTTGAGCCGCCTTCTTCCGCACGGTCGACGATGCCAAGCCAGAAGAACGTTTCCTCAAGCGAGCGGGTGAGCCGGCTTTCCCAGTGCCCGGAGACACTGGGGCTCATGTACTGCCACTGCGCGCCTTTCTGGCGCAACACCGGCTGGGCGCTTTCCTCATTGGACTGGAGCGCGAACTCGACAAATTCGACAACGTCGTACCAGACGCCGGCCCGCAGGTCATCGAGGAAGGAGACCAGCAGCTTGCGGGACAGCGCCTCGTCGCCCTGCGACACGAGCCACTCGTACAGGATGCGATGGCGGCTCACGCGGTCAAGCGGCAACAACGCGTCGAGTTCACCCGCTCGCAGGGTGTCGTCGACCCGCACCAGCCAGCCCACGCCCTGCGCCGCCCACAGACACGTGTTCAGCGACGGCTCCGCGTCCTCAGGCACGATCTCGCCGAGCCGGCGTCGGTCCTCACGGAAGAGGTCGCCGTCGCCGCGCAACCGGGCGGGGCGCGCGGCCAGCGCCGCGACGATCTGGCAAATCGCGTCGGAAAGGCCAAGCTGCTGCAACTGCGCCCGCACGGGCGTCGCGCGCGCGGGCTTCGGCCTGCTCTTCTTGGCATTCTTGCGCGAGGACGCCTCGCGCCACTGGCGAATCTCCGCGAGCAGCCCCGCGGCGCGCAGCAGCCGGTCTTCCGCGTCGAACCGGAATATCTCGAAGAGCGCCAGGCCGCGGAACAACTCCCACAGCGCCTGCTCGACTTCGAATTCCGTGCCGCCGTGCGCCGCGCGAATCTTCGCCACCGGCATCAACCCTTCCTTCGACTGCCAGACAATGTCGAAGACCTCGCGCGCCGTGTCGGAAAACCCGCGCGTCGCGACATACGTCACGATCGAATCCGGATGCTCGTAGAAGCGCTGGATCAGTTCCTCCGCGGCGGTCTTCTTGGCCACGGGCTGGCCGAGACCGAGCTGCTCCTCCAGGCGCCGGAAATCATGGGCGTCCAGGCTCTTGATTCTGCGCACGAGGGCGGGCACGTCGCCGCGGTTTTCGAGCCCTTCGTTTATGCGCCGGACGATGTTGTGGCCTTCCGAGACCAGTTTGACCTTAGTCAGGTCGGTGAACAGCAGGCGATGATTGACGTCGAGGAGATATTCCACCTCCTCCTCCGGGATGTCGAGCTTCTTCGAGAGAAAGCGCGACGTAAGTCCCGACTTGCTGTTCCCGGCGAGTTCGTTCGCAATGCGAAACGCCGCGCGGCTCATCCCCTCGAGGGAGACCAACAGACTCGCGCCATGCCGCATGCAGCCCAAACCTCGATATGCTTCGGAACCCTCGACCCTCCTTGCGCGATACGTGCGCAAGCAAGGCATCATTATAGATCAAGAGCGTGAATGTGACAAGCATTCGAGGTTGATTTCGCAAGCGGTTGGCGGGCCTTTCCGTGTCTTGCGCACGACCGTTCTGATAAGATCCGGCGAGTTGCGGGAATCCAGCGATATGCATTACCGGCGACGGATGGCCCTGTGCAGCGCCGTCTCGCTGCTGTTGAATCTGGCCGTGTTGCTTGCGCCGTGGCAGCAACAGGCGGCGCTGGGCCATGTCCCGGATGCGCCCCTGCAACTGCGTCTGCGGGCCGAGCCGCCGCCCCCGCCGGATCCGCAGGCGCCCCGCCCCCAGGTGATCGAAACCGCGGTCGCCGCGCACCGGCCCGTCGAACCCACGCATCTCTTGTCCGACCGCAATGCAAACGCGGCGGACGCGCAATTGCACGACGGCGCGGCGCTTGGACCGCGCCTGGACGAGCAGGGCGACCTGGTCTCCATGCCCGTGGCGCCAAGCCGGTCTCAAGAAGGTTCGCCGCAACCCCCTCCAACGAGACAGACACCCACAGCAGAAGAGGAAGAACCGGCAGGAGAGCCGATGGAAACCGCGCAGCAGGAGGCCGTGGAAAGCGCCGCGCTGCTGGAAGCACTGGACGCCGCGGAGCGACCGGACGAAGACCGGGACCGCGCGGAGGCGCCGGAGCAGCAACCACTGCTGGCGCAAGCGCTGCCGTTTCCCGGCGGCGAGACGCCGCAGCGCGGCCGCGGTCAGATGGACGGCAAGATCCTGGAGCGGGGCTTCACGAGTTTCGAGGCGCTTCAGGACGACGTGGCCGCGTACTATCTGCATCACGTGAAGCCGTTGATCCGGCGCAGTTGGATCGCGGCGATGCTGACGCGCTACACGGGATCGACGCGCGCCGTGGCCGAGGTCGAAGTCGCCATCGCGCCCGACGGGCGCGTGGTTTCGGCCACGAACGTAGGCACGCCGACGAACCGCATCTACGCGGCGTTGTGCAGGGAGTCCGTCGTGAAGGCGGGCCCTTTCAAGCCGTTCCCGTTTCAGGTGCCGCCGGAATACCGCGACGAGAACCTGGTCATACATTGCACCTTTCAATGGCAGTAAGAGGACTTTATGTTTGACACACTGGAATTGCTGAAGCAGGGCGGCTGGACCATGGTCCCGCTGGGGCTGTGTTCCGTGGCGGCCGGGGCAATCATCATCGAGCGGGCGTTTGCGTTGCGGCGGCGCAACGTGCTGGACGCGCGCGTGCTTCGCGCTATAAATGCGTACACGGACGGCGCGCCGCCGGAGACGGTGGCGAACGCGTGCCGGGACGGGAAAAGCCCTCTTGCGCGCATCATCGTCGAGACGCTTCAAACACGCGACCTCGACTACCATCAGGCCATCGAGAAAATGCACGCCGCGGGCCGGCTCCAGGTTGGCAGTCTCGAGCGGGGACTTACCGTCCTGGAAATCATCGCCGCGGTCAGTCCGCTGCTCGGCCTGCTCGGAACCGTGCTCGGCATGGTGACGGTGTTCAACGCGATATCGGCGGCGGGGCTCGGCGACCCGAACGTGCTGTCGGCGGGCATCTCAAAAGCCCTGATTACGACCGTGGCCGGGCTGTGCATCGCGATACCGGCGCTCGCGTTTCACGGTCTGTACATGAAACGGGCCGAAGACCTTGCCACGGAAATGCAGGACCGCGCCACGGAGTTTATCGTGCGGCTGCACGCGCCGGGCAACGGACGGTGACCGCGCCTGCGTTCAGCGGCGGCGTATGACGATGCCGTCCGCCGTCACTTCATAGCCGAACTCCGCAATCGGCCACTGTCGAATGAGCAGTTCGAGCGCGCTTTGCAGGCGGACACGGTTCATGACGGTGAAGTTCACCGGAAGTTCTTCCAACCCGGCCGCGGCGCGGACGTCGCACCCCAGCTGCGCGGCCAAGGCGGGCAATGCGGCCTTGAGCGTCATCGCGGCGCGGCAGACGACAATCTGGGTCCCGGATTCCGGGCGTTCGGGCAGGCATATGCTTACCTGTTTCTCGAGCAGCCGCCCTTGCTCCGGGGAGAGCGCGTCCGGGTTCAAGAGGTTGTCCGGCGCGCTCTGGTTGCTTCTGGAACGGAAGAAGATGTATTCGTCGCTGCATTCCACGACCAATGCCTGCGGGCTCATGCGGGCCGACTGCAAGATGGCGTCCAAGACGGCCGGGAGCGGAGCTTCGGTCAGGAATAGTTCGCCGCACTTCACTTCGGCCACCACGTTGTCCGCGACCAGGGCAAGTCCGAGGTTCGTGCCGAGCACGCCCAGCACATTGTAGAGCGCCGTTCCGCTGCCGAACGAACACGTCGTCCGGATGTCGTGGTACCGCGACGGCAGGGCCGTGGCCACGGAGAGGCTTTCGAGCGCCTTATATTCGGGAGGATACAGGAGAAAATAGTGAGGCGTGGCCAGAAAGGCCAGCCCCGATTCCGCCGCAAGGTGTTGCACGAGCGCTTCATAAGCGAAATCGCGCAGTTTAAGGGGGCCAACGGGGATTCCCTCTAGCCCGTTCACGAGCGCCAGGCCGCCGCCGCACTGCTCGCCCAATTGGCGGACCGTCACGCCCATAAGACTCGCGTCCTGCCGATACGTGACCTCCGGGAACTGACCCGGCGCGCTTGCGGCGTCCTGGCGCGGCCTTCCGGAAGTCGCGCAACCGGCGCAGGCAACCGCGAGCACCGCAAAGACGAGGAACTGGAAGGGGCCATGCAATGGGACTCTCATGCAGCCATTCATACTCCCGCCGGGGAAATGGTTTCAAGACGGCGCCCGGTGCGGCCGCCGGATGCGCTTCCTCCCGGACTCTTGCTCGCCTTCGGGACATGGCCGTATACTTGCCTCCATGATTGCTTTGATGACCACATGCGTTTGCCTGATGCTGGGTCAGGACGCACCACCCCCCGAAGACGAAATCAAGACGTATGTCATAACCCTCGACAACGGCGAAGTCGTGTACGGAACGTACGAGGAAGCCGGAGAGCAGGCCACGATTCGCGTCGACAGCCCTTGGCTTCCGGCGCAGGACGTGCGAACGATGCTCAGGAGCAAGATCGTTGATCTCCGGGCTGAACTGCGGCACAAACGCGAGGAGCGGCGCGCGCGCGAGGCGGAGAAGGCCGGTTTCCGCAAGATAAGCAATCAGGCCGGCGAATCGTACGTGCGCATCGAGGAGGTTGAACTGGCGGGGCGCGCTCGGACGATGGCGGCTGAGGTTGAACGGCGCCTCGCCCCGGATACCACGCTGCCCGAGGCCGCACCAGCGGAAACGGGCACCGCCACGCCGCAGGAAACGCCGTCGTTGTTCAAACGTTATGCGTGGCAGGCCGTTATCCTGCTCGCCGGGCTGGGGCTGACGGCGGTCGTCCTCCTGCGGGCTTTTTCCCCCGGATCGTCTTGAGACGCGCCGGTTCTCACGAAAACGCTGACGGCATGACCTTCCGCGCGCTCGCGGGGTTACTCTTTCAGGCCGGCAATCTCGTAGGCGTTCACGGGCTGGGCTTTCCCCTTGAGCATGACCGAGCCGATGGGATAGGACACGACAAGGCCCTTGATTTCATCCCACAGCTCCTGTCCCACGACCACCTTGCCGGCGCCGGCCATGTCGCAGAACCGTTTCGCTGTGTTGACGCGGTCCCCGACGACGGTAAACTCCATGCGCTGTGGCGAGCCTACATAACCCGCGATGACTTCGCCCGTATCGATGCCAATGCCAAGGTCGAGCGGGACGCGCCCGTCCTGCGCGCGTTGCGCGTTCAGTTCGGCGTTGCGCCGCTGTATGGCGAGTGCGGCGCGGATGGCGCGCAGGCAATCATCCGAGGCGCAGATGGGCGATCCGAACACGGCCATCAATTCGTCGCCGATATACTTGTCGAGAGTGCCGTGATGGGCGAAGACAATCTCGGTCATGGCCGTGAAGTGCTCGTTCAGGAGTTGCACGAGTTCGTGCGGCTGCAATTGTTCGGCGATCTTGCTCGAGCCGCGGATGTCGCAAAACATCGTAGTAACGCGCTGTTTGCGCCCGCCCAGTTCCAGCCGGCTTTCCTCGTTGATAATCTTGTCGACAATCGCGGGCGAGAGGAACCGGCCGAGGTTTTCCCGTTTCTTTTCCGCTGCCACCACCTGCTGGTGCAGGCGGACATTGTCAATGGCGAGGGCCGATTGATTGGCCAGCGACTGAAACAGTTCGAGGTCTTCCTCGCCGAAAGAACCGGCCGTTTGGGTCGTGTCGACGTAGATGGAGCCGAGCACGCGGTCGTGAATGCGCAGCGGCACGCACATGGCACTGCGAATCTGATTGCGGATGATGCTCTCGCGCATGCCGAATTCGCGGTCCGTCGAGCGGTCGGCCATGAGCACGGGCTCGCCGTCAATGGCCGCGCGGCCCGCGATGCCCATGCTGGGGGAACTGGCTTCGAGGTCGCGCCCCATGCCGCGCGCCACCTTCACGGTAAGATTGGTGGTGCCTTCCTCCCGCAGCATGACGAAACCGCGTTCGGCCTCCATGACCTCCAGGGCGATGTCGAGCAGGCTCGAGAGGCGGGCGTTCAGCTCGAAATTCGAGGCCATGACCTGACCGGCGCGGTGGAGGGCCGCGAGACGCCGGTATGCGCGCCCCATCTTTACCACTTCTTCCGAATTCAAGGGCGGGACGGCGGCCGTCTTTTCCTGGATGTGGACCGGCGTGCGCGTCCCGATCATGGTCATGCTGCTGCCGACGCGGTCCATCTCCGCGCGGATCTTGTCCATGTTCCGCAGCAATTGCGATTCTTCCGGCGGGGTGAGCGACGTCTTGCGGCCGAGTTGGGTGTCGTCGCGGAAAACAAGGCGGCACTTGCTGCCAAACCAGATTTCGTCCATGTGGGCAAGCACACGCTCGACGATACGCTGCCGGTTCACGTAGGTGCCGTTCAGGCTCTTGAGGTCCACCAGTATCGGCTTGTCATTTTTCAAGCAGATCTTGGCGTGGTGCCGCGACACCTCGTCCGCGACGAGGACCACGTCGCTGTCCTCCGAGCGGCCGAAACGGGTCTCCTCCTTGCAGAGGGGCACCGTCATGGGCGGCACGCCCGGCTGCTCGATGATGACTTGAGGCATCGCGTTCTCTCCGTCCCGTGATCATAGCCGCGAACGGGGAAACCGTCAAACTCCCGGCAATGAAAAGAGCGGGCCTTGTCCGTCAGATAGATTCGGCGCCCCGACACTTGCTACCATGCGTCCCATGACGCGCGCGGGCATATACGCCTCACGCCCAGGAGAACCCGCCCTATGCGATGCAGGATCTACGTGCTTGCCCTGGCCATGCTGGCCCTGCTTTTTGCCACTGTGGGTTGCGTGCCCGCGGAAGCGCCGAGAACCGCCCCGCCCGCGGCGCCGCCCGTTCCCGAGCCCGCGGCGGCGCAACCGGAACAGGCAACCGTGGCGCCTGCGCCTGAACCGCAAGCGGAGGATACCGCCATCGTTCCAGCGCCGGCGCAATCGCCGCCGCCGCCCGGCGAGGCGCAGCAGAACCAGCAATCGCTGGCCTTTCTTAGCCCGGAACAAATGGCGCGCGCGGATGTAGCCACCGTTACGCTGTCGCGAATCGATGACGAGCTTTTGTACTCCGTCTCGGGTTCGTATGGCCTCACGGGCACAATCGCGAAGGCCTCGCCCGAAGACGTGGAATGGGTATTCAAGGGGCAACTCACCTTCCCGTCCGGCGGATACAAGCTCGGGCCGCTTCACTCGAACGCCGTTCTGGGCTCGCAGGCCAATGTGCTCCTATTCATCCCGGTCACGCTGCCCGCCGCGGACGCCGCAACCACGCAAGCGCTGGAGACCGTGTCCTTCGAGTATCGTTTTCCCGCGGAGAACAACACCCAGATTCTGGTCCAGTTCTCCTCCTCATGAGGCACATTGCCGACAAAGGCCGCAGAGCCGCGACAAGGTAGCCAAGGTGGCGCATCGGGGCCGAAAACCGGAGCGCGTCAGCCGCGCGCGCGAAACGCAAGGGGCCCAGGGGGCCTATGCCGGGAACCTGCGCGAGAAGGTGCGGCGCTATGGGATCCGGTTCAAGAAGGCCTTGGGACAGAACCTGCTGCTGGACGGCAACATCAACCGCATTATGGCGAGCGCGGCGGCCCTCTCGCCGGAAGACAGCGTGGTCGAGGTCGGCGCCGGTCTGGGCGCGCTCACGGCGTTGCTGGCGGAACGGGCGGGGCATGTGCTTGCCATCGAGATTGACCCATCGTTCATGCCCTGCCTCGAGGACCAGTTCGGGGCCATGCCGCACGTGCGCCTGTTTCGCGGGGATGTGCTGAACCATGACCTCGACGGCCTGTTGAACGAGTTCCTGTCCGGCTGCTCTCAGTTCAAGCTCGTCGCGAACTTGCCCTACTACATTACGACGCCGCTTCTGTTCCATTTTCTCGAATCGCCGGTGTTCTTCAGCCGTCTTGTCGTCATGGTTCAGGCGGAGGTCGGGCAGCGGCTGACCGCCAACGTGGATACGCCGGACTACGGCGTACTGACACTTGCTGCGCGGCTGTACGCCGAGGTGGATATCGTCCATCATGTGTCCGCCACGTGTTTCGTGCCCCGGCCCAAGGTCGACAGTTGTATCGTGCGTTTCCGGTGCCGCGCCATGGAGCCCGCCGCAAAGCAGCGCATCGCGGACACGCTCGCGGTAGCGCGGGCGGCATTTGCGCAGCGGCGCAAGACGCTCAAGAATTCGCTGTGCCATGCGCGCCCATTCGGGCTGTCGCGGGAGGCCGTCATGGCGGGGCTTGCCACAAGCGGTATCGACGGCGAACGGCGGCCCCAGACGCTGGATATGGACGAGTTCAATCGATTGGCAACGGCGCTGCGATCTCGGCTATCTTAGGATGCGGTCGCGAGACAGGGCGGGGCAACTCCCATGACCCATGAAGCCACAAGTCCGTATGTACAGGTCATCGAGAATCTGACCAGCGGCGTCCTTGCGGTGGATGGCAAGGGCGTCATCCTCATTGCGAACCCGGCCGCTTGCGCGCATTTGCACGTGACGCCGGACCGCTTCCGCCTCGGGGAACAGTTGCACACGGGAGACGGACTCGAGGAGGTTGGGGCCGTCCTGTGTGAATTGGCCGAACGCAACCGGCCTATCTCGCGGCGCGAATTGCGCATCACCACGCCGGACGGCGCGCAGAAGGTCATCGGGCTGAGCGCGTCCCCGTTGCGCGACGCGGCCGGCGGCGCCATCCTTCTGTTCACCGACTTAACGGAAATCCGGCACCTGGAACGCGTGGCCGCCCTGAACCGGCAATTGGCCGAGATCGGCGAACTCACCGCGGGCGTGGTGCATGAATTGCGCAATCCACTCAGCATTATCACGGGCATGGCGGAACTGCTGGCCCGGCGCCTGGGCGAGGACAGCAAGCACCATTCCTCGGCCGTCCGGATCATGCAGGAAGCCGGCAATCTCGAGCGCGTTATCCGCCAGTTCCTCAGCTTCGCGAAGCCTTTCGACCTGGAGCCCACGGCCTGCACCGCCCGGGACATCGTGGACCGCGCACTGCAACTTACCCAGCCCGCGGCCCAAGCCCGGCAGATTACAGTCCGGACCGACTTCGCGGCGGAACCGGCGGCGTTCCCCGCGGACCCGGTCAAACTGGCCCAATGTCTCGCGAATATCATCGGAAACGCCATTGATATGCTCGAGACGGGCGGCGAAGTGGCAATATGCGTCCGGACCGCCGGACCTGAAGTCGTATTCACGGTTGATGATAACGGGCCGGGCCTGCATCTAAGGCCGGGAGAGGACCCGTTCATGCCGTTTTTCTCGCGCAAGCAGGGCGGGACGGGGTTGGGCCTGGCCATCGTTCACCGGATCGTGACGGCCCATCATGGCGCGGTGTCGTTCGCGAACCGGGAAGAAGGGGGAGCGCGCTTCGAAGTGCGCATCCCCTTGCGCGCGGAACGCGCGGACGGCGCGCCGGATACCGGGGGCTCGCAGTAACGCCTTGGGGCCGTTTTCGCGCGAATACGCGCGCGGCGCGGTTGTATCCATCACCAATGGGAGTACCGGCATGCCGCTCTACACGGAAAAACAGACGTTCGCGCCTTGGGTTTACGCAGTGCTGGTCATCGGCGAGTTGGGCGCGCTGGCCGCGCTGGCGCTGGTGCTGGCGCAGACCGGCGACGCGACCCTCCAGATTGTTGTGCTCGGTACCTGGGCCCTGGGAGGCGTCATGGTGGCAAACCTGCTGGGACTTGGCACCGAAGTCACGCGCGACGCGGTCACGGTCCGGTTTGGCCTCCTTTTTACCTGCTACCGCAAGCGATTCGCGTTGACGGATATCCGCGCGGCGCGCGCCGTCGAGTACCGGCCGCTGCGGGACGCAGGCGGTTGGGGTATTCGTTTCGGACGTTTCGAGGGCCGGCCCTGCCGCTTTCTGAACGCCCGCGGCAATCGGGGCGTTTTCCTGGAGACAGCGCAGAAACCCTGCATCATCGGTTCGCAGCAACCGGAAGCCCTGTGCAGCGCGATTCTTCAGGCATCGGGGCGCGGCGGGTGACACGCCTGGCGGGGATTGCTTGGAATTACAGCGCGGTTTCGAGTATCGTTTTCTTGTTCTAAGCACGCGTTGAAGACGTCCCGCGGTTTTCTCCGCATGGTGGGGGCGTTTTGACCCCGAAGACAGCGCCTGCGGCGCTTCCGAATACTGGGCAGGGCACGCATGCTCTTGACATGACCACCCGTCTGAAAGGACTACCGCCGATGCGAAGACTCCGGTTCGTGCTCCGTTGGCTGGTGCGCCTGACGCTGCTGGCGCTGGTGCTGCTGTTTATTGCGTTTGTCGTGTATTTCCGGGGCGCCTTGTACAACCGCTTCGTCCAGTTCCCGCGCGAGGCCCGCGCCTGGGACGCCATCCGGTCGGCGCGCGTCGACGTGACGCTCGAAGACGGCTGGGAGGATTACCGCGGGGTTTGCCACAGCCACTCCGAGCTCTCTCACGACTGCGACGTGCCATTCGAGGAAATTCTGCGCGTGCTGAAAGAGACGGGCCGCTCTTTCATCTGCATGTCGGACCATTGCGAGGGAGGAAAAGCCGACTTCTCGCTTCAGTGGGACGGAGTCCACGACGGGGTCGTTTTCATACCGGGCTACGAGATGCCGCATGGGTTCATGCCTTGGGGCCTGCCTCGGGAAACGGCGCTGGACTGTGGGGAGGACGAAGAGGCGCTGGCGCGGCGCATCGGGGACTTGGGCGGCGTGTTGTTCTTCGCGCATACGGAGGAAGACCGTAACTGGAACCTGCCCGAACTGACCGGCATGGAGATTTACAACATCCACACGGACTTCAAGGATGAGGGGTTTTCCAGGCTTATTCCGGACCTGATTCTGAACCTCGGGGCGTATCCGGACCAGACGTTCCGGCTCATGTTCGACCGCCAGACGGCGATCCTCGAGAATTGGGACCGGCTCAACAGGACGCGCAAGATCGTGGGCATCGCCGCGAACGACTGCCATCAGAACAACGGGGTCGTGGGCATCTACACGCCGGACGGCAAGCTGCTCCTGCGCGATACCAGCCCGGACGACATCGGCACGTATTCGCTGAATTTCTTCACGCGGTCGCTGCTCCGCGTATTCTTCGGGCCGCTCGAGCCGAACCGGGAATTGTTCCACTTTCAGCTCGACCCCTACGAGCGCATGGTCCGCTATGTAAGCACGCATATCCTGGCGAAGGAATTGTCGAAGGAAAGCGTGCTCGATGCGCTGCGGCAGGGCCGCGTCTATGTCGGATTCGACATGATCGCGGACAGCACCGGCTTCACGTTTCTGGCGGAGGGGCCGGACCAGCGGGCAGTCATGGGCGAAAGCATCGGGTTGACGCCGGAACTGCGATTGCGCGCCGCCGCGCCCCATCGTTGCCGGTTCACCATCAAGCGCGACGGCCAAACCGTCGCGCAACAGGTGGGCACGAGCCTATCGTGGCAGCCGGATGCCGTGGGCAAATACCGCGTCGAGGCCGAATTGGAGATTCTCGGCGCGTGGACGCCCTGGGTCTACACGAACCCGATCTCGGTGGCGCCCCATGCCGAGGCCCCGCAGGCGCCGGATGCGCCCGTATTGGACGCGCCCGCGCCGGCTTTCGACGCGACGAGCAACGAGCCCGTATTGCCGCGCTACGCCTTCTCGCCGGACTGGACGCGCGCGTTCGAACTCGAATCGAAGGGCGATTTCACGATCAAGATCGGCGCCCGGGACATGGTCATGCCGGTCATAATCCATATGGAAGCGCGCGCGCGTGTGTTGGAGATCGACGACGCCGGCGCGGCGACGATCGAACTGCAATTCACCCGGTACGCCATCGACATGAACATGTTTGCGATGCAGGTCAAGTATGACACCGCGTCGGACGCTCCGCCGCGCCAGGGTCTGGAATTCGTGCAGCGCCTCGTCGAGCAACCGGCGCGCGCGAAGGTCAGCAGCCGGGGCCAGGTGCTCGAACACGATGTAAGCGCGCTGGTGGAAGGGATGGACGCCGCCCACGGGGCGTCCGCCCAGTCCAGTCTCGAAGAGAGCGTGCTGCAGATGTTGCGAGCGGCGTTCCTCGCGTTGCCGGAAGAAGCGGTTCAGCCGGGCGCGGTTTTCGACACGGGCTCGCAGGTGCAGACGGTGGCCGGCTCGGGCGTCATCAACCGGGAAGGCACGTACAAGGTCGGCGCCATCGAAGCGGGCGGCATGCGTCTGCTGCTGGAACCCGTGGGCAAGGTGGAACTGTTGCCCATCGACCAGGACAAGGTGAAGTTCGAATCCCGCGGCGCGACTTCGGCAGGGTGGTCTTTGGTGGACCTGAATCAAGGCTGCGTCGCAGAGTCGTTTTCAACGATATCGGCCAGCATGCAAATGACGCAAGCCGGCCAGACTTTCGACGCGACCTTGCTGACCGAATCGCGTTTCCGTGTCAGCGACGAATCGGAAACGGCCGAGCCGGAGGAGAGTATCGCGGCTCCCGCGGCAGAGCCGGGTGCGTGAGTCCTATCTCGAGATTAGAAATAGCCTGAACTGAGGAGAGGCCCCATGAGACCACGTTCGATAGTGTTGTTCGCGCTGGTTACCACTCTGATCGCATCTTTCACTGGCTGGGCGCTGGAGCCGCCCGCCTTCGATGCCGTTTCCGGCGAAGCGGTTCTGTTGCGGTACCAGTTTTCCGCCGGCGAGCAGTTCGACACGCACATGACCATGAACATGGCGCTCAAGATGGACATGGGCGGCATGAAGATAGATACGCCCGCCGAGATGGCCATGGACATGGCCTGCAAAGTCACGGCCATTGATGACAACGGCAATTACCTGACTGAAATGCGCATCACCCACGTGACCATGAAGCTGGAGATGATGGGCACGTCGCTTTCCTTCGACTCGGAGACCAACCCCGACCCGAGCGAAGAGCAATTCAAGGCGCTCGCCGCCATGCTGAACAAGACCGTCACCGCGACGATCTCCCCGCGCGGCGAGCTGATTAAGGTGGACACCTCGGCCTTGTCCGCGGCTCTGGCCAGCGCCGGCCCTCAGGGCGACCAGGCGATCCAGCAGATGGACCAGATGATGAACAACCTCTTTATCGGACTGCCGGAAGGGCAGGTGAAGGCCGGAGACGAATTTGAGGGCGGAACGCTCACGCAGGCCATCCCGGAAGTCGGCGAAATGGTCATGGAAATCCGGTACAAGGTCCGCGCGGTGTCCAGCGACTTGAAGCAGGCGATTCTGGAACCTTCCGTGACCCTGACCGTGAAGCCGAAGGAAGGCGCTACGGCGGCCATGGACATCCAGATGGAGAAGTATGAAGGCTGGATCCTGTTCGACGTGGACGGCGGCAACCTCAACAAATCCAACGTCCTGTCCACCGTGCACATGATCATAGACCAGATGGGCCAGAAAATGGACATGGTCATGGACATGGACGTGGTCTGCGCCGTCGAGTAGTCCGCGGCGTTCTTGTCTCGAGACACGCGTCCCGCTCGTGAAGACGATCACGGGCGGGACGTTTCGGTTCTTGTGCGGTCAGGCCTGGTCGCGCGTCTTGATGCGGGCCCAGGCGTCCTTCAGTGTCACCGTGCGGTTGAACACGGGCGCGCCCGGTTGCGAGTCGCGCGTGTCCACGCAGAAGTAGGCGAGCCGCTCGAATTGCAGGTGCGCGCCCGGCTCGACGGTCTTCAGCGCGGGTTCGAGCTTGCAACCCGTCAGCACTTGCAGCGAATTCGGATTCAGGTTCGATTTCCAGTCCTGGCCTTCCTCGACAACGTCCGGGTCCGCCTTCGAGAACAGGTGGTCGTAGAGCCGCACCTCGGCGTCGAACGCGTGCTGCTCGGACACCCAGTGCAAGGTCGCCTTGACCTTGCGGCCGTCGGGCGAATCGCCGCCGCGCGTCGCCGGGTCGTAGGTACAGCGAAGCTCGACAACGTTGCCGGCCGCATCCTTGACTACGTCCGTGCACTTGATGAAATAGGCGTAGCGCAGGCGCACTTCGCGGCCCGGCGACAAGCGGTAATACTTGGGCGCGGGGACTTCCATGAAGTCGTCCTGCTCGATATAGATCACCTTCGAGAACGGCACCTTGCGCGTGCCCGCACTCGGGTCTTCGGGGTTGTTGACCGCGTCGAACTCCTCGGTCTGGCCTTCGGGGTAGTTCTCGATAACCACTTTGAGCGGCTTCAGCACGCCCATGTAACGCGGCGCGCGCTTATTCAGGTCCTCGCGCACGAAATGCTCCAAGTACGCGATATCGACCGTATTATCGGCCTTGGCGATGCCGATGGCCTCGCAAAACGCGCGGATCGCCTCGGGCGTGTAGCCGCGGCGGCGCATCCCGCGGATCGTCGGCATGCGGGGGTCGTCCCAGCCGCTGACAAGGCCGTCCTGAACCAGTTGCAGCAGACGGCGCTTGCTCATGACGGTGTAATTGAGATTCAGGCGCGCGAATTCGATCTGTTGCGGGTGCCAGATGCCCAATTGTTCGCAGAACCAGTCGTAGAGCGGGCGGTGATCCTCGAATTCCAGCGTGCAAATCGAGTGGGTGATGTGTTCGATCGAGTCGGACTGCCCGTGCGCGAAATCGTACATCGGGTAGATGCACCAGGCGTCGCCCGTGTGCGGGTGCGTTGCCTTGAGTATCCGGTACATGACCGGGTCGCGCATGTTCAAATTTGGCGAGGCCATGTCGATTTTCGCGCGTAGCGTGCGCGAGCCGTCCTCGAACTCGCCCGCGCGCATCCGCGCGAAGAGGTCAAGGTTCTCCTCGATGGATCGGTCACGGTAGGGACTTTCCTTGCCCGGCTGCGTCAGCGTGCCGCGATGCGCGCGCACCTCGTCCGCGTTCAGGTCGCAAACGTAGGCCTTGCCCGCCTTGATCAACTGTACCGCCCATTCGTGCAACTGCTCGAAATAGTCCGAGGCGTAGTACTCGTGTTCCGCCCAGTCGAAGCCGAGCCAGCGCACATCCTCGTGGATCGCGTCGATGTACTCCTGCTCTTCCTTCGTCGGGTTCGTGTCGTCCATGCGCAAATGGCACACGCCGCCGAAGTCACGCGCAATCCCGAAATTGATGCAGATGGATTTCGCGTGCCCGATGTGCAGGTAGCCGTTCGGCTCGGGAGGGAACCGCGTGGCGACGCGGCCGCCCCACTTGTCCGACTCGATGTCGCGTCGAATGATTTCGCGGATGAAATCCGTACCTGTGCCAGGCGTTTTCTCGGCCATGACGGCCTCCCATCTGTGTGTAATGAGGCAGGCGCGCCGGCCTGCGCGGTGAAACAATGCAGTTTTCCCCTCGGTTCTGTCAGGGAACAGGAGAGAAAAAGCGGTTCCATTATGTGCAATGAATGCGCGGGTTTTCAAGTGCTGTGACACGGCGGGGCGTGGTCCTGGCATGAAAATGACCTGTGTCGCATGCTATTCTCGCGCTTTCTGTCGCGGGTATCCTGCTGGGAGTAGACATGAGCACCACACGTTGCCGTATTGCGCCTTCGCCGTCCGGGTTCCTGCACATGGGCACGGCGAAAACGGCGTTGTATAACTGGCTGTTCGCGCGCAAGACGGGCGGCGTCTTTGTCTTGCGCCTCGAAGACACGGACACGGAGCGGACCGAGGAACAGTACGTGCACGGCATGTGCGAGGGGTTCCGCTGGCTCGGCATCGAGTGGGACGAAGGCCCGGCATTCGGCGGCTATCCCGAAAAGGGCGGCTACGGTCCCTACCGGCAGTCGCAGCGGCGCGAATTGCACCGCGGCGAGGCCATGCGCCTGGTCGAGGAAGGCAAGGCGTACAAGTGCTTCTGCGCGAAGGAGGAGGTCGACGCGTTCCGCAATGCGCACCCGCACGAGCGGTTCGTGAGCCCGTGGCGCGACGCGGCGCCGGGCAAGGTCGCCGCGATGGGCGATGCGCCGTACGCGGTGCGGTTCAAGGTGCCCGAAGGGGAAACGGTGCTCCACGACATCATCCAGGGCGAGGTGCGCTGGAACAACCGCGAGTACGATGATTTCGTCATCCTCAAGCCGAACGGCGACCCCATCTTCCATCTGGCCGTGGTGGTGGATGACGCGCACATGAAGATCACGCACGTGATCCGCGGCGACGACCACCTGACGAACGCGGCGCGGCACGTCATGCTGTTCCACGCCCTGGGGTTTCCGCTTCCGCAATACGCGCATCATCCGCTGGTGCACGACGAGCAGGGGCGCAAGCTGAGTAAGAGCATGCACGGCGCGAACGTGCTCGACTGGCGCGACGACGGCTACCTGCCGGAAGCGATCCTCAATTACGTCGCGCTGCTCGGATGGACCTCCGAGGAGGAGAACCGCGAGTTCTTCACGCGCGAGGACCTGGTTCGGCATTTCACGCTCGAACGGCTGACCAAGTCCGCGGCGCGGTTCGACCGCAAGAAACTCGATTGGCTGAACGGCCAGCACATTCGCCGCCTGCCCGTGGCGGATTTTCGCGACCGCGTCGTGCCTGTCTTGGAGAAAAGCGGGTTCGACACCGCCTCGAAATCGCCGGAATGGCTCATGCGCATGGCGGAAATCTGCCAGGAAAAGGTGCCGACGCTGAATCACATCGCGCAGCAGACCGACTTCCTCTTCCTCCCGGTCACGGATTATGAGGAGGCGGGGGTGCGCAAGCATTTCCAGGCGGAAGGCCGGTTGCGCCTCGAAGCGGCGCTGGGCGTCCTTGACGGCGTCCAAGATTGGACCAGCACGCACTTGCACGACGCCGTCAAGGCGCTTGCCGAGCGCATGAGTGACGGGCTGGGCAAGTTCGTTCATCCGATCCGGCTCGCTCTCACCGGCAAGACGGTGGGCCCCGGTCTGTTTGAACTGGCCGAACTGCTCGGGAAGGAGACGTGTCTCGAGCGCATCGAAAATGCGCTGGGATTCATCAACGCGCGGGACGCACTGTAGCGCGAGCCGCGCGGCGCGCCCTATACTGCGCCCGTGGCGAGCGGTTGGAATGCTGGCATTACCAGAAGGAAGCGGGGAATCGTGAGCGACTTCGTCATTGGAATCGACCTCGGGGGAACGAATCTGAAGACGGCCATTCTCTCTCGCGACAAGCAGTTGCTCGCGAAAGAGTCGCGGCCCACAAACGCCGGCGCCGGACCGGACGCGGTCATCGACGCGATGGAAGCGTCGGCCCGCGAGGTAGCCGCCGCAGCCGGCGCCAGCCTGGACAGCGTCCTGGCCGTCGGCGTCGGCGCGCCCGGTCCGCTCAACTGGCAATCGGGCATTGTATACAGTCTGACGAACATGCCCGGTTGGAGCGATGTGCCGCTGGCGCGCATCCTCTCGGAACGGCTGGGCACACCCTGTTTCCTCGAGAACGACGCGAACGCGGCCTGCTACGGAGAATACTGGCTCGGCGCGGGTCAGGGCGCGGACAACATGGCCGTGCTCACGCTGGGCACGGGTGTCGGCGGCGGCGTGGTGGTGTTCGGCAAGCTCCTGCGCGGCATCGACGGCACGGCCGCGGAACTCGGGCATCTGAAAGTAATGCGCGACGGGCGCCCGTGCGGCTGCGGCGCGCGCGGCTGCCTCGAGACCTATGCGTCCGTCACGGGCATGACCATGACGGCCGTCGAGGGGCTGGAGACGTTCCGTACCTCGCGCCTGCTCGAGATGTCCCGCGGCGACATCGAGCAATTGGACGGCAAGATGATTTTCGACGCGGCCCGGGAAGGCGACGCGCTGGCGCTCTGGGCGTTCCGGGAAACGGCCACTTGGCTGGGCATCGGCATCGCCAGCATCATCAATTACCAGAACCCGGAGAAGGTCGTGTTGTGCGGCGGCATGGTCGCCGCGGGCGACATGCTGCTGGACACGGTGCGCGAAGTCGCCAAGGCCAACTGCTTCCCCGTTCCGGGCGCCCGGTGTGAAATCCTCACGGCGGGGCTGGGCGGCGACTCGGGCGTGATCGGGGCCGCGGGCTGCGCGTTGGACCGCTGTCTTGACACGACACGGGGATAACGGGCGTGATCCTTACGTTTACGCCGAACCCCTGCGTAGACAAGACAGTATTCATCGACCGGTTGGAACCCGGCGCGAAAATCCGTTCCCGGAAGTACACCTGCATCCCCGGCGGCAAGGGAACTAACGTCTCGCGCGCCGTCAAGGCTCTCGGCCGCGACACCGAAGCGATGGTCGTCGTCGGCGGGCACACGGGCCGTCACGTCGTGGACATGATCGAGCAGCAGGACGGCGTAACCTGCATACCCCTGTGGGTCGCGGGCATGACCCGCACCATCACGACGGTGTTGGAAGAGCCGCTGCACCGGCAAACCGCCTTCTTTGAGCCGGGGCCGGGCATTTCGGAAGCGGAAACGGAGCAGATTGCCGACTCGTTTGAAGCGGCGGCTCCTCGTGCCCGCATCGTCACATTCAACGGCACGGTGCCTGATCCGGGAGCGCGTTCTTTGTATGCCCGGCTGATTCGGCTCGCATGGGAAGCGGAAGTCTTGCCTATTCTCGACACGTACGGCGCGGAACTCGCCCTTGCCCTCCAGTCACGGCCCTACATGGTCAAACCCAATCAGACCGAAGCGGAGGGTCTGCTCGGTTTTCCGCTGGATAACGACGCGGCGCGCGCGCGCGCCTTGGACTTTTTTCACGAGCGCGGCGTGAGCCTCGTTGTGATTTCGCTGGGCAAAGACGGGGCCCTCGTTTCGCGCGAGGGCGAGCGGCTGCGTGCAATCCCGCCCGTGATCCGGGAAGTCAATGCCGTTGGTTCCGGCGATGCGCTGGTCGCCGCCTTCGCGGTCGGTCTCGAGGAAGGGTGGCCGCTCGCGGACATGGCCCGCTTCGGGGTCGCGGCGGGCGCGGCCAACGCGATGACCTGGGATATCGGCCGCTTCGAACGCGGCGAAGTGGAGCGGATTGCCGCGGAGACTGTCATCGTGCCATGCTGAGGCTGCGGCGCGCCGGCGCCGCAACGGGGCCGAGGGTACAAGACGATGGCGCAGCCGGAACCGGTCACAAGCCTCGAACAACTGCTCTCTCCGGAGAACAAGTCCCTGATCTTCCGGTGCATCGCGGGCAGCCGCGCCTGCGGAACCGCCTTCCAGGATAGCGACACGGATTTCCGCGGCGTGTACGTGCTCCCCGCGCGGGCGTACCTGGCAATCCATCCGCCGCCGGAGCAGGTGTCCGATGTTCGCCATAATGAGACCTGCTACGCGCTGCGGCGCTTTCTCGAACTGGCCGCGTCGGCGAACCCCAACGTGATTGATCTGCTTTTTGTGCCCGCGGACTGCGTCGTGCTCCAGACACGCTATGCAGACCCGCTGATCGCCGCGCGCGGCCTTTTCATCTCGAAACAGGCTTTCGACTCCCATGTCGGTTATGCCTTGGCGCAGGTGAAACGCGCCCGAGGCCGGAACAAGTGGGTGAACAATCCCAAGCCCGAAGAGCCGCCCCGGAAGGACCAATTCTGCCGGTTCGTTCCCAGGGAAGCCCTGACCCCGGCTTCCGCGCGCATGCCGTATCGCCCCGTGCCGCTCGCCGAGGCGCGTGTCGACCTGGCTCAGTGCCACGCGGCCGCGCTCGAGCACTGTCCGGGTGTTTACCGCCTCTATCACTACGGCGCGGCGGCGCGCGGCGTGTTCCGCGGCGATAACCTCGCGTGCGAGTCCATCCCGGAGGAAGACGAGACCCGGCGGTGCATCGGCCTGCTCCTCTATAATCGGATGGAGTACGAGAAGGCGTTGCGGGAGCATCATGACTACTGGACCTGGCGCCGGCAACGCAACGAGGCCCGCTGGCTCTCTCAGGAACGCGGCGAAGTCGATTACGACGCGAAAAACATGATGCATACCTTCCGGCTGCTGTTTTCGGCCAAGCATATCTTCCGCGAGGGCGCTCCGCTCGTGCGTTTCGAGGGCGGGCAACTCGATTTCCTGCGCCGGGTGCGGGCGGGCGCATTCGCCTATGATGAGCTCATCGCACGCGCGGATCGGGAAATTGCCGAGCTTGTGGCGCTGCGGGAAAAGTCCGCCCTTCCCGAGAAACCCGGCACGGACGCGATAGCCGGCCTGTTGCAGACCATTACCGGGCAATGGGAGGCGGACCACGCCTGACCTTTTGCGGCCCGGCGCGCATGCGGCGTGAATAAGTTGCGCGCGCGCGGTGTATTGGTTGGAAGCATGCGGCGAGACGCCCGGTCTTGGCGGGCGCCTGGCCGGGAAAAAACGGGAAGCGAAAAAACCCTTGATTTTTTCCTGTGCGCATGTTTACTATATGCGGCCCTTAATGGTCAGTTGTTGGCAGAACAACAGACAATCGAGCCGGCCCCAAGCCTCCCTTAGGACGGAGACCCAGCGTAAGGCGGCGCAGGAGTCTGGAAACCTCAGAGGAGGGTTTATGAGTTGCACAAGGGTAAGCATCTTCTCATCGATTGTCGCAACGTCTCGCGGGAACTTTGTCTGAGCGACAAGCTCGTGCTCTCCGTGATGGCACGAGCGGCGGAACGCGCCGGTTCCACGGTCGTGTCGCAAATTCGCTACAAGTTCGGTAGCGACTCCCCCCCCGGTTTTGCAGCCGTGATCATGCTCGACGAGAGTCATTGCTCGGCCCATACCTATGCGGACCTGGGCCTGATTGCCATGGATGTCTTTACCTGTGGCAACACGGACCCCCGCGACGTGCTCCGCTTCATCCGCGAGGAACTGGACCTCGGCGACGTCACGGTCACCGAGATGCCCCGGTTCGCGTTGCCGGAGAGAGCGGCAAAGGCGCCGGCAGCGGACGCAGCTCTTGCGGTCTGCTGATCTCGTCAGGGGGTTTTGATCGCACATGATTACACGCCGGTTGCATGACGGGCGCGAGGATGGCTTGCGCCCGCTCGAAAGCCTCGACCTTGGCCGCGTCGGTTCCTTCGCCGGGCTGGTGCGCGCCATGCGCGAAACCGCGTTCGGCGGACGACAGCTGGGCGAGGCGTTGGACATTCTCCTCGAAATGGCCCGCGACCCCGAATGCACCATGGTGCTCACGGTGTCGGGCGCGATGACCGTGGCAAAGCAGGGCCTGATCATGTGCAAAATGATCGACCGCGGCATGGTTCAGGCCGTCGTCGCGACGGGCGCGCTCATGGCGCACGGGCTCACCGAGTCGATCGGACTGACGCACTACGCCGTGGACCCCGCGGTGGACGACGCCGGCCTGTTCGAGAAGGGCTACAACCGCATCTACGACACGCTCGAAATGGAGTCGAACCTGAACGACGTGGCGCGGCTTGTCGCGAATGTGCTCGACCACGGGCAGCCGGAAGGGGGCGTGTGGTCTTCGGCGCGGTTCTGCCGCGCCGTGGGTGAGCGGCTCGACCAGCTCGACCAGGGGCCGGGTATTCTGCGCAGCGCCTGGAAGAAAGGCGTGCCGGTGTTCATCCCGGCGTTTACCGACAGCGAGATGGGCCTCGATTTCTCGACCCACGCCATGGACGCCGCCTTGCGCGCGCGCCGCAACGGTCCGCCGGAACCTGGCGAAGAACAAGACCCTGAGATAGTGTTCTCGGCGATCCCGTCCTACAATCCGTTCCTGGACCTGCAGGAGTACGCGCGGCTGATCGGGCGCGCGAAACGGATCGGCATCTTCACCGTGGGCGGCGGCGTGCCGCGCAACTGGGCGCAGCAGGTTGCCCCGTACTACGACATCACGGCGGCGCGTCTCGGCATCACGTTGCGCGAGCCAAGGTTCCAGTACGGCATTCGCATCTGCCCGGAGCCGGTCCACTGGGGCGGTCTCTCCGGCTGCACCTATTCCGAGGGCGTGAGCTGGGGCAAGTTCGTCGCGCCCGAAGAGGGCGGCCGCTACGCCGAAATACACGCGGACGCGACGCTCGTCTGGCCGCTCTTGATGAAGGCCGCGTTCGAGGAACTGGACACGGCGGCGCATTGACGGCGCCGTTCAACGTCTGACCCGCCCATGCCGTCTATATGGCCCACAGGCCGGATGCCAGAACGGCAACCGCGTGCCGCTCCTTCCCCTCCGAGCGGCGGTGTGGTACATTCGGCGCCATGAAACGGCGACCGAAATCCAGGCGCCGGC
>JAGMZX010000048.1:32082-36754 GCA_018005585.1 Candidatus Hydrogenedentota bacterium
GCCCATGCCGTCTATATGGCCCACAGGCCGGATGCCAGAACGGCAACCGCGTGCCGCTCCTTCCCCTCCGAGCGGCGGTGTGGTACATTCGGCGCCATGAAACGGCGACCGAAATCCAGGCGCCGGCGCGCGCGGCTCCTGTTCGCGGCAATTGTGCTGCTCTGCCTTGCCGCCGCGGTGTTCTATGCCTTGCAGGGCGGCGCAGGAACGCAACTGCTCGCGGGCGCGCAAGAGGTCTCGCGGCAATGGTTCACGAGCGCGCCGCCCGCCGCGGGGGAAATCCAGGTATTCTTCGCGCCCGCGTCGCCCGCAAGCCCAACCGGCATTGATGACCATCTCGTGGCGCTGATCCGAGGAGCGCGCAGTTCGGTGTGCGCCGCATTCTATGACCTGGAACTCGAGAGCATCGCCGAGGCGCTGATCGACCGGCATCGCGCGGGCGTGAGAGTGGGCGTGGTGTCGGACAGCCATTACGAGGACCGCGAGGCGGTGCAGGCATGCCGGCGCGCGGGGATTCGCGTGGTCTTCGACCGGCGCCAGCCCTTCATGCACAACAAATTCTGCGTCGTGGACGGCGTCTGGGTGTGGACCGGTTCAACCAACGCCACGAACAACTGCATGTACCGCAACAACAACAACTCGCTGCTGATCGCGGCGCATCCGCTCGCCCAAAATTATACGGCGGAGTTCTTCGAGATGTTCGAACAGGGGCGTTTCGGCGCGCGTTCGCCGCGAAACACGCCGGCGCCCCTGTTGTCTGTTGGCGGCGTCCAGGTCGAGTGCTATTTTGCGCCGGAGGACAAACCGGAGAAGGAAATCCTCGCGGAAATCGCCGCGGCGCACTCCTCCATCGATTTCATGGCTTTTTCCTTCACGAGCGTGCCCATTACCGAGGCCATGGCCGCGCAGATAGGCCGGGGCGTGCGCGTGCGCGGCCTGTTCGAGACGCGCAACGCGGGCGACCGCTACAGCCGAGACGATTTCCTCGCCGGGCGCGGCGCACAAATCCGCCTCGACCGAAATCAATATACCATGCACCACAAGGTCATCATCATCGACGGCGCGACGGTCGTGACGGGCAGCTACAACTTCAGCAAGAGCGCCGAAACGAAAAACGACGAGAACGTGTTGATCCTGCACAGTGCGGCGCTGGCACAACGCTACACCGAGGAATTCGAGGCGCTTTTCGGCCCTTGATCGGCGTCTGTTGCCGCCTGAAGCGGAGAAGGCCTAGACTGCAAGCCGCTATCAGGAGCCGTTTCGCGCCGGGAGGGACCCGTATGTCCGACATGACGTTGCGTCTGGCAAGCCTCGTTGGGCTGGGGCTGATGGTGGGGCTCGCGTGGCTGTGCTCCGAAAACCGGTCGCGCTTCTCGCTGCGCATCGTAGCGTGGGGCATTGGGCTCCAATTCGCGTTCGCTCTATTGGTCCTTCGGACCGGTTTCGGGCGCGCGTTCTTCGACGGCGTCAAGCGCGCTTTCGACGTTATCACGGAAGCAAGCGACGCGGGCGCCCGGTTCGTCTTCGGCAATCTCTATCGCGTCTTCATCATCGACAAGGTCACGGTGATCGGCGCGCAGGGGCCCGAATCGGCGGACAACTTCGCCGTGTCGGCCGTGCTGGCGTTTCACGTATTGCCCGTGATCATCTTCGTGTCGGCGCTGGCGGCGATCCTGCAGCACTTCGGGATTATTCAGGCGGTCGTGCGCGCGATGGCGTGGCTCATGCGGCGCACGCTGAAAACCTCCGGCGCGGAGACCTTCGGCACGGCGCTGCTGGTGTTCCTGGGCATCGAATCGATGAGCGCGCTCGGCGGCTATCTCAAGACCATGACGCGCTCCGAAATGTTCACCATCATGACCGCGTTCCTGGCGACGATCGCCGCGAGCGTCATGGTGGCCTATGCGGGCTTCGGCGCGTCGCCCGGGCATCTGCTGGCCGCTTCGATCATGAGCGCGCCCGCCGCGCTCGTCATGGCGAAACTGCTTGTGCCGGAAATGGGCAATCCGGAAACCGCCGGGCGCGTGCGCATTCAAATTCCGGTTGAAAGCCATAGTATATTTGACGCGGCGTCGCGCGGGGGCGCGCTGGGCCTTGCCATGGCGCTGAACGTGGGCGCGATGCTCATCGTGTTTGTCGGGTTAATTTTCCTGCTCGACTACGCAGTGACCGGCGTGACCGGCCACACGACCACAGAATTGCTGGGCTGGCTGTTTCGGCCTTTCGCGCTGGCCATGGGAATCGCGCCGCGCGACGTGCCCGAGGTCGGCCAGCTGCTCGCCGTGAAGTCGGTCTTCAATGAGTTTCTCGCCTACGAACAACTGCAGCCGCTAATCCGGGAACAGGTGATCAGCCCGCGCTCCATCATGATTGCAACCTATGCCCTGTGCGGCTTCGCGAACCCCGGCAGCCTCGGCATCATGATCGGCGCGCTGGCCGCCCTCGCGCCCGAGCGGCGGTCCGAGGTCGCGGCGCTCAGCATCCGCGCGTTCCTGGGCGGAACCCTTGCCTGCTTCATGACCGCTTGCGTAGCCGGCGTGCTGGGCTGAAACAATCCGCGTCGCCCCGCGGTCAAAAGGGAAGAGCCGCGATTTGGCTTGAACCGAGGGCTTTGTCATGCAGTATTCCACGCGTTCTGTGACCCATTTCCTCTGTCTCTTCGCCGTCCTGGCCGTCTCCACCCCGCTGTTCGCCGACCAGCCCCCCGCCACGACGGCGCGAGAGATGCAGTCGCCAACGCCGCTGGACCGCTACGTCTACACACCGGACCCGCATTTCGCCTATTCGCTCGTCAACACGGTGGAAACCCCCGCTTGGAGAAGCTACATCATCGAGCTGACCTCGCAGGCATGGCGCACGACCGAAGAGGTGGACCGCCCGGTCTGGACGCACTGGCTCACGATTGTAGTACCTCCCGAGGTTGCCTGCGACACCGCGCTGCTCTACATCGGCGGCGGCAGGACTGGCGGCGACCCGCCGAACACGCCGGACCCCATGGTCGTGCAGGTCGCGAGGAAGACGAAGTCCGTGGCGGCGGTGCTGAACCAGGTGCCGAACCAGCCGCTCCGATTCGCCGGCGAAACCCGCTCGCGCTCCGAAGACGCGACTATCGCGTATACCTGGGAAAAATACATGCGCACAGGCGACGAAACATGGCCGCTGCGCCTGCCCATGACAAAGAGCGCGGTCCGGGCCATGGACGCGATTCAGGAATTCTGCGCCGCGCCCGAGCGCGGCATTCCTATCGAACATTTTGTCGTTGCCGGCGGCTCGAAACGCGGCTGGACCACATGGACCACCGGCGCGGTCGACAAACGCGTCGTCGCCATCGCCCCCGCCGTTATCGACCTGCTCAACCTCGTCCCCTCGTTCCGGCATCACAAGGCCGTCTATGGCGACTGGTCGCCCGCCATCGACGATTATGTCGAGATGCACATCATGGACTGGCTCGACACACCCGAGTTCGCCGCGCTGATGAAAATCGTCGAGCCCTACGAATACCGCGAGCGGTTGACCATGCCTAAGCTCATCATGAACGGGTGCGACGACGAGTTTTTCCTGCCTGACTCATCGCTTTTCTATATCGGCGACCTGAAAGGCCCCACCTATCTGCGCTACGTGCCGAACGTGGGCCACGCGCTGATGCCCAGCGACGCGCCGCTCAGCCTGATCACCTTCCATCAGGCGATCATCGCCGGGGAAGCCCTGCCCGAATACACCTGGAGCTTCCCCGACGCCAATACGACCCGCGCCGAGTCCAGGAACCAACCCGCGAGCGTCAAGCTCTGGCAGGCGACCAATCCAAAAGAGCGCGACTTCCGCACGTACAAGGTCGGCGCCGTCTGGAACGCCACGCCCCTGGCCGAATCCGGGCCCGGCGTCTGGATCGGCCACGTGGATACGCCCGAACAGGGCTGGACCGCCTACATGGTCGAACTCACTTTCAAAGCCGCCAACGGCCTCTCGCACGTGTTCACCACGCCCGTGCGCGTCGTGCCCGATACGACCCCGTTTGCCTACGAACCGCCCACGACTCCCCCGAAAGGGTACCTGACCAGCGCCCCGCAACCGTGACCATTCCCCGAGACACCAACACCGCAGCGCCTGCCCGCCGCGAAATGACCGCGCTACGCCATTTTTCGTTTCCTCCCCAACACCATGAAGACCAGTCCAGCCAAGCCGTGGAACCAAGCCGCAGAACCTTGCGTGCTCTGCCTGAAAAACGATAGAATGACCGTCTTGAGTCATGCTATCCGCGCCGGATTTTCGGTCCGGCGCATCACGTGGGCGGGTAGCTCAGGTGGTAGAGCATCGGACTTTTAATCCGGTGGCCGCGGGTTCGAGTCCCGCTCCGCTCACCATTTAACTTATTGCGCGCCAGCAACTTACGAAACAGTAGCTGGTGCGCATTTTTCTTTCGGATTTCTGTGAAGCACAAATGAAGCACACGGTGTAAGGAAGAGACCGAGCGATTAGGAAGAACGGTGATAGTGACATCTTTGTAAGCGTCCTGTGAAGTACAGGGTGCTTTTCAGGGGGCGTTTCCAGGGGGCGGACGCCGGGGGTTTGGCTCAGGCGTCGAGGGCGGTTTTCCAGCGGTCGGGGAGGAGTTCGCGGAGATTGGTGGCGGGCGCGGTGGTGATGCGCAGGAGCGCGTCTCGCAGGTAGGCGG
>JAGMZX010000049.1:0-6541 GCA_018005585.1 Candidatus Hydrogenedentota bacterium
GGGTCGAGGCGCTGGCCGTCGGCTACAGTATCGCCTTCTAGGCGCCCCATTCCAGGAATGCGGTCACGTATGCGCGCAAACCTGCTTGTGCTCTGTTCTTCGCGGAGCCTGCACCGCGACTTGGTGTTCGGACTTTGACTGGGTTTTGGCGCGTTCTGGCGCAATTGGTCTGCATGGGGACACGCGCCGTGACCGGGCTGACAGACGCGCGCGGACGGCAATGTGAGGACTCGAGCGCGGATTTCCGTTTGTACGTCCCCGAAGGCGGGAAAGAGGACGCACGGCGTCAAGTACATGGCGAGCCCATGGGACCGCCCTCTCGCGTCCATCTCATTCGCGCACAGCGCTTTATACAGGTCTCTGTGGCCTTTCCTGGCAGGCGCAGTTTCTTGTTCTGAGTCGTGCCGTTCCTTAGAATCCGGCTGCCGCCGTGCCGCGCGGATGCGGCGCGCCGTTTGTTGAGGATAGGGCCGTGAGCAAACCGGGTTCTGAGATGCCAGGCGCCGGGCTGGAGCGGAGCATCACGCTTTCGGGCGCGATAGCGCTTGTCGTGGGCGGGGTTGTCGGCGCGGGTGTGTTTGTGCTGGTGGAGAAGATTGCCGCACAAGCCGGCGCGGCGGTCTGGCTGTCGTTCGTTGTGGCCATCGTGATTTCCCTCATTGGCGTGATCCCGGTAATCCAGTTGGCGGGCGCATTGCCGCGCGCGGGCGCGGGCTATCTCTTTTCGAGCCGGCTGCTGTCCCCGTTTTGGGGCGTCATGACATCCTTCTGGGTGGTGTTGGGCGGCGCCGCGTCGACCTCGGTCGTGGCGCTTACGCTGGGCGTCTATCTGCAGCACTATGCTGGTCCGTCACTGCCTGCGAGCTGGATCGCGGCGGGCATGCTGCTGCTGTTTTACGGCATCTATCTGTTCGGCGTGCGCCTTGCCATTTCGCTGCAGCTTGTGATGGCCCTGCAGTTCGTGGCGGCGCTGATAATCTACGGCGTGGCCGGGTGGTTTCACGCGGAGGTCACGATACGACTATTGCCGCCCCACGGCGCGGCACCCTTCTTCATGAGCGTATTGCTGGCATACAGCACGTGCATGGGGTTCCAGGTGGTCGCGGAAATGGGCGAAGAGATCCGGAACGCGCGGCGCAACATCCCGCTGGCGCTGTTGATTGGCGGCGCGATTGTCGCGTGCATTTATATACTTATGAGCATGGTGTATGTGGCGCTGCCCGCGCCCGCGAACGCCGCCGAAACGGCCGCCCGCCGCGCCATGAGCGAATCCGCCGCCCGGTTTCTGCCCGGCGCGTTGGTCCGGTTCATCGACATTGGCGCGCTTACGGCGGGGCTGACCTCGCTGAACGCGGCGGCTATCGCGCTGCCGCGGGAACTCTTCGCGCAGGCGCGCGACGGCATGCTGCCGGGATTCCTCGCTCGGGTGAACCCTCGGACGCATACGCCGCAACATGCCGTGACGGTCTATTTTCTTTTTGTCGCGGTATTACTGATTTCCGGGCTTGACGTGAATTTCTTTGGCTGTGCGGCGGCCATCGGCATTCTTGCCATCTCTTCGGCGCTGGGCTTTGCCGCGATGCGCCTGCCGTCGCGTTTCCCTTCCTCTTATGCGCGCGCCTATATCACCTTTCCGAGGCCCTTGCTTGCGGCGTGCGCATGGGCGACCGCCCTGTTCTCGCTGGGGTTCGCGGCAGTGGTCGCATTTGAGGAGCCCGGTGTCCTGGTACTCTATGCGGTTTGGAGCATGCTGGTTGTCCTGTACTACCGGGTGCGCGTTCGCGGGTTTGCGGAAGGAGACTGGGAACGTCTGCGTGTCATCCCCGGGAGCGGGGAAGAACAGGACCAGCCGGTCACGCCATGCTGACGGTACCCGTATCCGGCGCGACAGGCGGTGTTGCGCGTGGGCGCCGGTCAGCCGCCAGGCGGGGCGCCGGGCGCGACCGGTCCGTTCTTCAGCAGTTTGGCACGTTCCTTCTCATAGCATTCGGGGCACAGGCCGTGCGAGAAATCCAGGTTCCAATGCTCCTTGAAATAAGATTCCACGCGCAGCCAGGATTCCTGTGCATCACGGACCTTGCGGCAGATGCTGCAAATGGGGATCAAGCGGTTGAGTTCGACGATCTCGCTCAGGTCTTCGATGATGAGCAATACGAGAGGCGTCCCGTGGTATTGAAAAGGCGACGCCGTGACCAGCGCGTAAAACTCGAGGGAAGACGCGCCGCGGTGGACTTCCATCCTTGCGCGGCGGCGCGTGATGCGTTTGCCCTGGAACGCGTCCGAGACCGAACTGCGAACGACACACTCCTTGCAGGACGGCCCGTGACCGCATCCCGCGGGGACATCCGCCGCATGGATGCAATGCAGGATTTCGCCGCCCCGATGCTTGAGGACGGCAGGCCGTTCGAGCGACAGGAACTCCGCCGCAGCCTCATTGTACTCCTGGATCCGCACATCATGGTCGACCACCAGCGCGAGTGAAGGCAACGCATCCAGAATGGTCCGGAGCATGTTCGCGTCGGGTGTTTCCCTTGTATCCATGCCAGTGTCTCCAGGGAAGGAGTTGCCGCCTTCCGCACCGGGGATGCGGGCGTTGCGCCTGTTTTCTCACCGAGGACTGAGAGAGCGTCTCCCGCAATTACAGAGTAAACCAAGTCGACGGGCTGCTTATTCTGACCCGCTCCTGTTGCTCCGTCCATGTCTTGAAACAAGTGCTCAAATAGACAGAGAGAAACATATGCTGTAATTCCGGGGGGGCGGAACCGGTTTTTCGCGCGATCGGGCCGTATTCGGCGGCCCGCATACATTGATTTCATCGGCTTTCGGGCCTATAATCGCGCCGTCTCCGGAGAGGTGACCGAGAGGCCGAAGGTGCACGCTTGGAAAGCGTGTGTACGCCAAAAGCGTACCGCGGGTTCGAATCCCGCCCTCTCCGCCAGATTTCGCATTTTCCTTCCCCGGTATCTTGCGCCATAACTTCACGTGAAACAGCGGTCACGACGCGGTTTCCGGCGGCGCGACGGAGTTGTCTTTGTTCCGCCGGATTGTCAAGAATGCGCGAAGGCAGGCGGGCATTCCTGGCCCGGAAGCCGGCATAAGAGCGGTTTCCGCTTGAAGGAAAGGGCATGGCCGTGAAAGCAGGGCCGGTTTTGGTGAGCGTGTGCCTGCTCTCGAGTATTACCGGGCAGGCGGTGCTTGCGCAGGGTACGGCACAGGAGACGGACACATCGCGGGAGCACCCGGACGGGTCAGGGCCGGACCCCGCCAGCGACCTGTGCCTCACGGCCCCGATTGCACGGTGGGACGAAGCCATTCCTCTCGGTAATGGAATCATGGGCGGCTTGCTCTGGGGCGAGGGGAATGTGGTGAAGCTCTCGCTGGACCGGGGCGACCTGTGGGACTTGCGCCGGCCCGACATGCTGCTGCGCCCGGACTGGAATTACGCAACGATGCGGCGCCTGGCCGCGGAGCGGAACCAGCCGGAACTGAGCCGGATGTTTGACGAGCCCTATAACGACAGCGCATACCCGACCAAACTGCCCGTGGGCCGGCTGGAACTGACGTTGGGCGCCGGGGACAAGGCGGAATCGTTCGGGCTTGACCTCCGCCGCGCCGTGGGGCATGTACAGACGTCCGCGGGCGGGGTGGAGGTCTTTTTCAGCGCGAACGAGCCGGTCGCGCTGATTCGTGTCGCGGGCGCCGCGCCCGCGTGCAGGCTGGTGGCTTCCGACGCGGTGAAGCAACTGGGTTATCCGCCCGCCGGACACGGGTCGGAGAACGGGGTCTCCTGGTTTGTACAGGAAGCGGCGCTGGGGCTGAAGTACGCCGTCGTGGCCGGGCTTCGCGAGGAGGCAGGAAATGCCGTGATTGGGCTGGCAGTGACGTCGTCGCAGGAGGACGCGGACCCGCTTGCGCTTGGCCGCAAACGGGTGGCGGACGCACTGGCGAAGGGATTCGATGTCGGACTGGCGCCGCATGCCGCCTGGTGGCGGCAGTTCTGGTCGGTTTCGGGTGTGCGCGTGCCGGACAGGGCTATCCAGCAGCAGTACGACCTCGTGCAGTATTTCTACGGAGCCGCATCGCGCCGTGGCGCGCCGCCGATGCCGCTGCAGGGCGTCTGGACGGCGGATGAAGGGACGCTGCCCCCATGGAAGGGCGATTATCATCACGACCTGAACACGCAGTTGACGTATTGGGCGTACCTGGCCGCGGGCCACTTCGAGGAAGGGGCGTGCTTCCTGGATTTCATGTGGAACCTGCTGCCGGAGCATCGGGAATTCGCCCGGGTGTTCTACGGGACGTCCGGCGCGGCGGTTCCCGGCGTGATGACTCTGGACGGCAAGGCCATGGGCGGGTGGGGTCAGTATTCGCTGTCCCCGACGAACGGCGCCTGGGTGGCGCAGGCGTTCTACCTGCACTGGCGCTACACGAAGGATGGGGCGTTCCTGGCGGAACGGGCGTACCCGTATTTGGCGGCCTTGGGGGAGTGCTACGAGGAGTTGCTCAAGCCGGATTCGAACGGGAAGCTCAAGCTGCCGCTGTCGTCGTCGCCGGAGATTCACGACAACACGCTGCGCGCATGGCTGACGCCGAACAGCAATTTCGACCTGGCGCTGCTGAAGTGGCATTTCTCGGCGTTGGCGGAAATGGCGCTTGAATTGAAGGACGCGACCGCGGCTGACCGGTGGCAGGGGACCCTGAGACGGCTTGATGACTTCGCCGTCGAGGGGGGCGCCGGGCCGCTGCGGCTCAGCGCCGACGAGTCGCTGAGCGAATCGCACCGCCACCATTCGCACCTGATGGCCATTCATCCGCTGGGGCTATTGAACATCGAGCAGTCTGACCGGGAACGCGGCATTATTGACGCCTCGCTTGCCCAGAACGAACAGCTCGGGACGCGCAATTGGTGTGGCTATAGCTTCTCGTGGATGTCATGCATGATGGCGCGGGCGGGCAAGCCGGACCGGGCCCTGAAGAACCTGGAAGTGTTCGTACAGGCGTTCCTCTCACCCAACGGGTTTCACCTGAATGGCGACCAGAAGGGCGGTTCGCATTCCAACTTCACGTATCGCCCGTTCACGCTCGAAGGCAATTTCGCCGCCGCGCAGGCCGTGCACGAGATGCTCCTGCAAAGCTGGGGCGGTTGCGTGCGCGTGTTCCCGGCGGTGGCGCCTCAATGGGCCGATGTCTCCTTCTTTAATCTGCGCGCGGAGGGGGCGTTCGTGGTGTCCGCGAAACGGGAACGGGGGCAGACTGTCTGGGTGCGCGTCACAACCGGCAAGGGGGGTATGCTCCGTCTCCGCGACCCCTTTGGCGGCGAGTCCGCCGCGTGGACCCGGCCCGATGTTACGAAAGACGGGCCGGACTATCTTTGCACGCTGCAGCCGGGGGCAGCCGTCGAAGCGCGGCAAGATTCCCGCGGTCTTTGAGGCCGGCCACTTGGACGGGTTGCGCAAGGGTCTGCCCCGGCGGCACGCGGCGTCAGAAGAACCTGACCTGCCCGGGGCGGATAGCCGCGATATGGGACCGCCGGGGAGAAGGAGACCCAGCCGTCCCGTCAAGGCGCCGGCCTCCGGGCCGGCCCGCCACGATGGCCGCGCCCAGAAATATGAGAAGACCGCGGTCTTCAACCGTGTTGCGGTTCAGAGCGTTTCCAGAATCCAGACCTGCGAAGCGCCGCCCCGGTTCAGGCGCGCGAAATTCGGCACGGCGAGCAGTTCATTAGCGGCGATTGCCATAACGCCGCCGATGAGGCCCTCCCTCCATTCCTCCCGGAGCGCCGCACCGGGCCGCCCTGGCCCCCGTCGGTGTAATGAATGCGGACATCCGCCGAATCGAAGTGCTGGCCTCCGGGCCCCAGGGCGAGATGCCACGCGTACCAGAGCAGCGCTGCGGCGGTGAAGCCGCCGCATCCGATGCCCCATCTCTTCCTGTTAATCGCGTTCAACTTCCCTTTCCGCCGGCTCCGGCGGCGAAACTTGCCATGGCGTCAATCTCTTCCAGTTTGAACCGCGTACAGACCACGGAGTGCTTGTGCTCGCCCTCGCGGTACTTGATATAGGTGGTAGCGAGAATGGCGCCGTCGGGGAGGAGTTCCATGCCGGGATAGCCGCAATCCGCCCCGGCGTGGCTGTGCAACAGCTTGATGCGGCATTGCCCCGGCCGCCCTTGCCGGATATCCTCGTAGCTGCCGGCCCATGCGACGAAATGGCCGAGCGTCGGGCTTTCGAGCGCCCTGTCCCGGAACGCGACCACCAGCCGTCCGTCGGGCGCATAGACCCCCATGTGCCGGTCGCCGGTCAACCCCCACGGCGTGTCCACGGGTTCGCTCCAGGTTTGGGCCTCGTCGCGGCTGAACATTACGAGACTGCGCCCTTTGTGCGTATTCTCGCGCATGAGGCAACATAACTCGACGCCGTCCGGGGCGCGAAACACAAAGGGTTCGCAGGGCATCTTGCCCGGTACGGAGGCGGCCACGGACGGTTGGGACCAGGAGAGGCCGCCGTCGGCGCTGAAGGACTGCATGACCTCCAGGGATGCT
>JAGMZX010000049.1:6641-13286 GCA_018005585.1 Candidatus Hydrogenedentota bacterium
GCCGTCCGGGGCGCGAAACACAAAGGGTTCGCAGGGCATCTTGCCCGGTACGGAGGCGGCCACGGACGGTTGGGACCAGGAGAGGCCGCCGTCGGCGCTGAAGGACTGCATGACCTCCAGGGATGCTTTGTCCGGCCCGCTGCGCCGGTGGTACATGCCAAGGTAACGGCCGTCCGTCAGACGCAACACGGAACTGAAGGTCATGACGCACTCGAATGCCTCGCCCAGGGGTTCCAGTTCGCGCCACGTGCGGCCGCCGTCGTCGCTGACGATACGCGGCATGTGCGGGGGCTGGTCCCGGCCGCCGGTCCATGCGCTGAAAACAAACAGCCGTTCCACACCTGCCGGGTCCACCATCCGGTAGATGCTGGGACAGTTCATGTGGGTGGCGAATCCGGGCGGGAGCACATCGTCCATGCGCTGCCATGTGAGGCCACCGTCGTCGCTCCGCGCCATAGGCCCCGCGTGCCCGCCGTGTTCGATGCTCCAGACCGCGAAGAGGGTCTTGCCATCGGGCATCAGGACTGTTGTGGGATGTCCCTGATAGACCTCCTCCGTGCCTGCCGCAATGACCACCTGTCGTCCCGTATCCCCGGAAATGTCGAGCAGCGGCAGGGACGCCGGCCCGTCCAGGGCCGTCAGCGGGAATGTCGCAAGTACAATGGATTCGTACGGGTGCATCTGCCCGGCCTCGTAGAGACAGGCGATCTCGCCGTTGGGCAGGACAGCCAGGTCGGAGTAGGCGCTGGGGCCGACGTGTAGAACCTTTTCGACGCTCCACGTCTGGCCTTCGTCAAAACTGGCCCGCACGGTCAGGTTCACACGGTCGCGGTTGCTGGAGGGATTGCTGAACAGGATGACGCCGCTGCTATCCCCTTCCGGCCACGAGAGCCGTTCGATGGCGGCCTGGCAAATCGGCTCGATGAGCGCCGGATCGAATCGCTGGTCCCTCCAGGTCAGCCCGCCATCGTCACTCACCGCCACCTGCCGGTTCTTTTTCGACGGGTCGTAGTTGCGCATGTTGAGCAGGAGCCGCCCTTCCGTCAATTCCACCACCTCGCACTCATTCACCTGATGTTCGGGCGTCGAACCGCCCAATTGCCAGGTCTCGCCGTGGTCATCCGAGTAGATGATGTGCGAGTAGTAGCCTTTCGTGCCCGCCTCGATGTGATCGCAGGGGATGACCAGCCTGCCCTTGTGCGGCCCGTGTTCGAGCTGTATGCCGCTGCCCGGGCCGGTGGCGTACCACGTCCAATCCGCTCTCTTGACGTCCGCGGTGATTTCCCTTGGCTGGCTCCAGGTCTTGCCGTCATCTTGGGAGCAGGTCACAAACACCCGCCGCGTATCCTTGCTGCTCAGGGCAATGATGTCTGCCTCGCGATCATCGCCCCGGTTCCACGTCATCAGCAGCCAGATGACGCCCGTCTCGCGGTCCACCACCGCGCACGGGTTGCCGCAGGTGTTGCCCGCATCGTCCCAGATGACACGCTGTGCGCTCCAGGTGCGGCCATTGTCCTCAGACCGCTTCACGAGCAGATCAATATCACCCGTGTCGCTCGCACTGTTCTTGCGGCCCTCGCAAAGGGCCAACACCGTGCCCTCCCGCGTGACGGCCAGAGCCGGAATGCGGTACGTGTCGTAACCGCCCTCGCCTTTGACATAGATGGGTTGCCCGACGGGCGCGGCAATGGTGGGCCGGACGCGCAGCATGAGGGCCAAAAGCGCGACGAGCACGAGTGTCACGGTGGCCAGGGCACAAATGGTTAGTCGTGTCTTCATGGGTCATTGATTTCCTGGGTTCGAGGCGGATTGGATGGGAACACTCAGTGTACGAATGGTCAACCCCGCGATGGGGCGACTCGCGGGCGCGAATGCGAAACTCGACAGGTAGCCCACGACGAAGCAAATGCATATGCCGACGAACGCGTAGAGCAGCAGGTGAACGTTCGTATAGCGTTGGACCAGAAACAAGCCCGCCGCGCCCGCCACCGCGCCGATGATGGCGCCGGGACCGTTGGCGCGGGTCGTGAATATCCCCAGGCAGAACAGGCCGCACATCGCTCCGCCGAACAACCCGAGAATCTTCATGAATTGGTCCCAGAGGGACAAGATGCCCGAAGATGCGAACATCAGGGCCAATACCACGCCCGCGGCTCCAAATATAATCGTGAGCAGCCGCCCAAGACGCAGATAGCCAAGTTCCGAATGGATGACATTCAATGGCCGCACAAAATCCGTGACAATGGCCGTCGCCACACTGTTGATACTGGTCGAAATTGTGGACTGAGCCGCGGCAAAAATGCCGGCCACGACCAGTCCGGCAATACCCGTGGGCAGTTCCCGTGCGATGAACAGCGGGAAGATGGCGTCGGTCTTGAAGGTGGGGTCGAGCCGGTCCGGATGGTTCGCATAGAAGACGAACAGCGCCGTTCCAATGCCGAAGAACAGGAGCGACGCCGGGATGCAGGCAATGGCATTGGTCCAGATAGCCTTCTTTGCGCGCAGAATGTCCGGCACGGACATGTACCGCTGCACGACCGCCATGTCTGAGGTATAGGGCACAAGGCTCTGTGCGATGCCGCCCAGCACGACGACCCAGACAGCGGTTGTTGCGATGCTGTGCGGTGAGAAGTCGAGAGTGGCGAAGTGGAACTTGTCGTGTTCCGCGGCGGTGTGCAGAAAACCAAGCACCCCGCCGTCCACCCGCGTGATGATCAAGACCAGGCTGAGCAGCGCGCCGCCCAGCAGCACGAAACTCTGGACGGTGTCGGTCCATACGACGGCTTCCAGGCCGCCCATGGCGCAATAGACGATGCTCAGGCCGCCCATGAGCAAAATGCTCTCTTGCTCCGACAACGGGGTTATGGCCGCCAGGGCCAACGCGGGCAAATAGAGCACGACGGCCATGCGCCCCACCTGGAACAGGACAAAAGACGCGCTGGCGAACAGGCGGGCAAAGCGGTTGAAACGTTTCTCCAGGTATTCGTAAGCGCTCGTGGCGTCGATCTTTCTGAAGAAGGGCAGGAACAGCAGGATCACAAGCGGAGCGATGACGACGGCCATCATGTTCACCAGGAAATACACCCAGTCGGTGGCGTAGGCCTTGGCGGGAATGGCCATGAACGTGATGGAACTCAGCATCGTGGCGAAAATGCTCAACCCGGCTACGAACCACGGCACGCGCTGGCCGCCGCGGAAGAAGTCGTCGCTGTTCCTGTTGCGGAACGAGAAGAAAACGCCCATGGCTATCATCGCCGCGAGATAGAATCCCAACACGGAAAAATCGGTCATGCCGAAGTGATCGCCGCTTTGAACCGGCCGCACCGCCCATATTTTCGGAGAGCGGATCCGTGGCCGAATCTCGCCGCTTGGGATGATAATCGGATCGTTGACTACGTCGCCGCCCCAAAGCACGGCGGTGGTGGTCACGTGGTTCGCGGGCATGGCGCCGGCGCTCGTCCAGGTGCCGGTGATGGTATGATATGCGAGCGCTTCTTTCGGAAAGCCCGGATGCGCGTCCTTGAGTGTGTCCACTTCAAAGAACAGCCTCTCGTCAGCGCCGCCCAGCACGACGATGTGGCTCTGTCCCAAGGCGATACCCGTGCCCGCCATGACGCAGCGCGGCACGTCCGCGCGGCGGCGCCACGGGTCCGTGCCGCGGCCCGGGTGGTATCTGGCCGGCGCGAATTCGTAGACATCCGTCAGGAATTCCGTATCCCCTTTCTTATTCATGCGCCGCCCGCTGAACAGGTAGAAGCAGTCGCTGACGCCGTCGCTCTGCGCCACGGCAATCGCAAGGGCCCTGGACGGTCCCGGCCACGAGGGCAGTTGCTCCCAGATGGCATAGCCGCTTTCCAAACGCGAGAGGTCAAGCGACCAGAAATTACTTTGGGCCGTCTCCAGGCCCAGTTCCGTGGTTCCCCCGGCCAGATAGACCGTGTCCCCGATAATCGCCGCGCTTGACTGCGTGCAGGGTCGTGGCAAGTCCGGCAAGGGAACCTGTTCTACCGATTCCCGCTCTTGATCCCAGCGCAACAGGAACACGTCCGCATAGGTTCGCGCAGCGTCATTCCCGCCCATGCAGACAACGCCCAGGCCGCTCGAAACGGATGCGCCATAGGCAATCGGCCTTTGCAGCCGGCCGCCGGAAACCCAGCGGTAAACCGTCTTGCCGTCCCGGGTCGCTTTTACGAGCACATGGATTGCGTCGTGCCACACCTTGTCGGACTCCCAGACGGGTTTGGGAAAATTGGCGCCGCCCGCCACGATAAGCGCATCCCCGTGAACACCCGCGAAAGGCCCCGCGACCCCGTCTGCGTTCGGCAACGGGGGCAGTTCCTCCCACTGGAGTTGCACCGCCTGCGCGCCAAGAGGAAGAAGAAGCGCCACGAGGAATGCCGCTGGTGCAGACAGATGCCTTTGCATGTCAGAAAACTCCCCGGTTTCTCTCCGCGTGGAAAAGTGCAGGATATCATGTCTGGACCGTTTCCAGCTTTCTGGCCGGGTACGGGCGGCAGGGCCCGGGCCGCTTGGCTATGGCGCGGCAGACGGGGTTGAGCGGGCTTCCGTGTGTGCCCGCCGGAAAATTGCCGCGTTACCATCTGATGTCCTAATATGAACCCCATGAAAACGCAAGCCTGTTTTGTCACTGCTTTCGTCTTGTCTGTCTTGCATGCGTTGGCGTCCCCGGTGCCTGCATCCGCTCCACCCAATCCCGAATACCCGCATATCAACCCGGGGCCATGGTATGAACTGGCTCCGGACTGGCCGCAAAAGCCGGCGGAGGTCTCTTGGTCCGGCATTCCAGGTGTGGCGCTCGATGCGGAAGGCAACATCTGGATGTACACGCGGAACGCGCCGTCTATGCAGGTCTATGCACCCGACGGTCGTTATCTTTTCGGCTGGGGAGAGGCGCCGGGCGCGCATCACATCAAGATTGACCGGGAAGGATTCGTCTGGACCGCGGATGTGACCCGGCACGTGGTCGAAAAGCACCGGCGCGACGGAGATGTCGTTCTGACGCTGGGCGTCGATGGGGAAGCCGGCGCGGACGAACGGCATTTCTTCCGGCCCGCGGACATGGCGTTCGCCTCGAACGGCGACATATTCGTTGCCGACGGCTATGGCAACGCCCGAATAGTCCATTTTGACAAGGAGGGCACGTATATCGGCGAGTGGGGGAGCCTCGGCACGGAAGACGGCCAATTCAGCATCCCTCACGCCATTGTCATCGACTCAAGAGACCGTCTCTACATCGCAGACCGTAACAATGCCCGCATTCAGGTCTACAGCACCGGCGGCGAACTCCTGGATTCCTGGAAGCACCTGCTTGTTCCGTGGGGGCTCTGGATTACAGACAAGGACGAAATATGGGTCTGCGGTTCTTCGCCCGCGGTTTGGGCGGGGCCGCTGCTGGGCTGTCCTCCCAAGGACCAGCTGGTGATGAAATTCAATGCCGACGGGAGACTCCTGGAACTGCACGCGTTCCCGAAGGGCCAGGACGAGCACGAGCAGCCGGGGGAACTGAACTGGGTTCATGGTATCGCGCTCGATACACAGGGCAACCTTTACCTTGGGGACATCAACGGGAAGCGTCTTCAGAAGTTTCTCCGCCGTCCGTGATTGTCCTGCCCAGGCCGCCAACTTCTCGAAGGCATTTGTTGAAAGCAATTCAAAGAAGTCGTATCAATGAAGAATCAACAGCAGCTGGGCCCTGAGGGACGCCGCGGAATAAGTGGGAGACTTGCACTGTTTGACGTATAGAGTTACTGGTGTGTGAGGGAAGTTGATGGTTTGCGTGAGTGCAGCCGTATGCCGAGGGTGTTGTGGGTAAGGGTGGATACAACGTGCGAGCAAACCCGTCCGCGGCCAAGGATGCCGTGAGCGTGTGTCACGTGCGGTGGGACATAGTGCTTGCGCTCGCCGCACTTTGGGTCGCCTTGGTCGCTGCCGCGTGCACGCAGGCCGCTCCGAATGCTCCGGCAAACTCGCCTTCCCCTGTCGAACCGGGCGGCAGCCCCAAACCTGGCTTATCGCCCGGGCTGGAGCAGAGCGGTAAACCCCTGCCGCCCGTAGAACTCAGCGTCCGCCTTGCCGATACCCGGAGTATCCAGCAAGACGGCCGCGGCGCGGTACGCCTGGAAATACGGCCCGGAGTGGCCGTGTCGCGTCTGAACGTCCGGTTCGAAGCGTCCGGCGACGCCCATATCGACGGCGAATCCGCATGGTCGCATTCTTCCTTGGGCGTGGGCCAGACTGTAACGGCCGAGGCTGCCATTGCATTTCCGCGGACAGGACGGGGTGAAGTGCGCGGCTGGGTGGAAGGCTGCGACGAAACGGGAAAAACGCTGTTCGGCGTGTCCAGGGCCCTTTACATCATCGCTATGGGGGACCGCATTCTGTCGGGCGACAGCAGCTTTCTTGCGCTGGAACTGGCGGAACTGGATCGGCAACTCGCGGCGGGGGAGGTATCGCGGGGCGAATACCAGCAGAAGCGGCAGGCTGTCCTCTCTGGCGGGGCGAAGGAAACCATCATCGTGACACCGCCCGGCGGCAGCCCGTCATCGAATTGAGAAGAGGCCTTGCAGGCGGGTGAAGCCGCGTGCGAGGGAGCAATTCTTGTGCAGTTGGCATGAACGCCAGAGT